>JBFLZB010000095.1 GCA_040756475.1 Thermodesulfobacteriota bacterium | reverse complement strand
GCCGCTGCTCGCGCTCCAGGCCGACCTGGACAGCCTGCGCGAGGAGCTCGCCGTGGTGGGCCGCCGCCCCCGTTCCAGCGGGCACGAGGCCCTCAGCCGCGACGTGCGGTCGCTCTCGGAGAAGCTCGACCGCCTCCTGGAGCAGACCTCCCGCTTCGACCGCTTCCGCCTCGCCCCCGGGCTCCAGCGCCTCCACGACCACCTGGAGGCGGCGGATCTCGACCGGGCGCTCGCCGCGCGCATCCTCACCTTCCTCCAGGAGAAGCTCGAGGCCGGGGGAATTGCCGAGGGGAGGGAGGCCGAGGCCTTCCGGGAGCTCGTGCGGCGCACGGTGAAGGTGGCGGGGGGGACACTGCCCCGGGGAGAGGGGCGCCGGGGGGAGGGCCCCCGGGTGGTGGCCCTGGTAGGCCCCACGGGGGTGGGAAAGACCACCACCGTCGCCAAGCTCGCGGCCCGCTTCGCCCTGCAGGACGGCGCCCGGGTGGGCCTCATCACCGTGGACACCTTCCGGATCGCGGCGGTGGAGCAGCTCAAGACCTACGCCCGGATCATGGACGTCCCCCTGCGGGTGGCCCTGGATGCCCCGGGGTTCCAGAGCGCCGTGGAGGATCTTTCGGACCGGGAGCTCATCCTGGTGGACACCGCCGGGCAGAGCCCCCGGGACGAAGCGGCCCTGGGGGAGCTCCTGGCCCTGTTCCCCCCCCAGGTGCCCGTGGAGGTGCACCTGGTGCTCTCCGTGACCACCCGGACCCGGGACCTGGAGAAGATCCTGCGGCACTACGCGGACCTCAGGGCCTCGCGTCTCCTGCTGACCAAGCTCGACGAGACCGAGTGCCACGGGCCGCTGCTGGGCCTGCCGGTGGTCTCGCGGCTCCCCCTGAGCTACCTCACCACGGGCCAGAACGTACCCGACGACATCGAAGAGGCGACCCCGGAGGCCGTGGCCCGGTACCTGTCGGGCGGCCTGGCCGGGAGCCGGGAGCGCGAGGCGGGCCCGTGAGGGACCAGGCCCAGCGGCTGCGGGAGCTGGCCGCCCGGGCGCGAGCCGAGGATGGGGAGACGGCGCCTGCCCTGGCGTCCCCGCCCAGGCGGGTGCTGGCGGTGGCCAGCGGCAAGGGGGGCGTGGGGAAGACCAGCCTGGTGGCCAACCTGGGGGCGGTGCTCGCCCGGAGGGGCCGGCGGGTCACGGTGCTCGACGCGGACTTTGGGCTCGCCAACCTCGACATCCTCCTCAACCTCAACCCCCCGCGCAACCTGGGGCATCTGCTGCGGGGAGAAGCCCGGGCCGAAGAGGTCGTGGTGGAGGCCTCCCCCGGCCTGCGCGTGATCTCGGGCGCCTCGGGGGTACAGGCCCTGGCGGACCTGGGGGGCGAGGAGCGCCGCGGGCTCTTGGAGGCCCTGGCGCCCCTCACGGACGGTCAGGACTTCCTCCTCCTGGACGCCGCCGCGGGCATCGGGCGCAACGTGGTGGATCTGTGCCGGGCCGCCCGGGAGGTGCTCCTGGTCACCAACGCCGAGCCCACGAGCCTGACCGACGCCTACGGCCTGGCCAAGGTCGTGTGGGCGCAAGACCCCGGGGTGGAGGTGCGCCTGGTGGTCAACGGGGTCGCCGGCGCCGGGGAGGGCCAGGCGGTGCATGCCCGGCTCGACGAGGTGGTAATGCGCTTCCTGCGCCGGCGCCTGGCCTACCTGGGGCACGTGGCCCGGGACGAGCACGTGGGCCGCTCCGCCCGCCGCCAGGCCCCCTTCGTGCTGGCCTACCCCCGATGCGCCGCGAGCCGCTGCGTGGAGGCCCTGGCCGAAGCCCTGCTGGAGTCCGCGCCTCCCCCTGCCGAAGAGGGATTCTGGGAAAGACTCCTCGGAAGGCAAAAGGAGGAAAGATGAAGGCGGAAGGATGGGTCATCCCATAAGTCCCATAGGTCCCATGCGTCCCATGGGGGCAAGGCCCCTCGCCCCAGCTGGGACCGACCGCACGATGAAGCGCTTCCTGGCCCTCGCCCTGCTCGGTGCGGCGCTGCTTTGCAGCGCTCCGGCGAGCGCGCGCCTCCTGGCCCGGGTGGAGCCGGGCTGGAGCCCCTTTGCCCGGGGGCCGGTGGCCCAGGAGCTGACCTCCCTGGTCAGCGAGGCCCGGGGGCTCCTGGGGACGGATCCGGAGCGCGTTGCCTTTGTCCTGGCACGGAGCCCCGTGCAGGACGGCCCCCCGGGGCGGCTCCTCCAGGGGCTCCGGGCCGACGCCCTCTACCAGGTGGGGGGTGAGGCGGTCTTCGAGGCCCAGCGGCTCTACCGCTCCCTCGAGACCGGGACCGGCGACCCGGCCGAGCTCGCCTGGGTGCGCTTCATGCTGGCGAACATCCACCGGGGGCTCGGGTTCGACCGGGAAGCCGAGGCCGGGTACCGGGAGGCCCTGGGGGGGCCCGAGGGCCCCTGGACGCCGGCCCTGCGGTTCGACCTGGCGGCCCTGGCCCACGAGGGCGGGCGGACCGCCGAAGCCCGCGACGCCTTCCTCTCCTGGCTCCAGGCGTACCCCGAAGAGCCCGGCCGCGCCCTGGTCCTCTACCTCCTGGGCGAGGCGGAGGCCGCCCTGGGGACCGAGCCGGCCGCCCGCCTCCGGTTCCGGGAAGCCCGGGCCCTGGAACCCCAGGGGTGGCTCGTCCGGGCCGAGACCGGCCACGCCCTGGCCGAGGGGCTGCTTCGCGACGGCCACGCGGGGGATGCCGTGCAGGTCCTCGAGACCCTGGCCGAGAGCCGGCACGGCACCTGGGAAGGGGCCCGGGCGCAGCTTCGGGTGGGCGAGATCTGGGAGGCGCGGGGCGACGTGGCGCGCGCCGCCCGCACCTATGCCGTGCTCCTGGCCGGGGGCACCACCCTGGAGGGGGCGCGGGAGGCGGTGCTGCGCCTGGCGCTCCTGGGGGCAGAGCATGCCGACCGGGTGGACCTGACCGAGCCCTTTCCCGCGTACCGGGTCTTCTACCGCCCCCAGCCTTCCCTCGAAGAGATCGCCGCGGCGCGCGACCCCCTGGCCGCGCAGCGCGCCCTGCGGGGCCTGGCCGGCCTGGCGCGCCGCGAGGGCCGAGAGCTGGAGGCCCTGAGCCTCCTGGTGCGGGTGTTTCGCACCTATCCCGAGACCCCCGAATCGGGCCGGGCCTACGAGGACTTCGTGACCGCCCTCGAAGGACACTTGACGGCCCGCCTGGCCGCGAGCGCCTTCGCGGAAGTGGCCCTCACCTACGAGACCTTCCGGGAGGCAGCCGCCTGGGTCCCGACCCGGGAGACCGGCCCTCTCGCCTCGGCGGCCGCCGAGGCCTACGAGGCGCTGGGAACCCCATCCCTTGCCCGGACCCTGTACGAAGAGCTCCAGGCCCGGGGCACCCGGGCCCTCGCGCCCCCGGAGCTCGAAGCCCGAATCCTCCGGACCCGGGCGGCCGAAGGAGACCTCCAGGCCCTGCGGCGCCTGGCCCAGACCCGAAGGGACTGGCGCGCCTACCGGGCCCTGGCCCGGCGAGAGGCCTCCTCCCCCTCCTCCCCCTCTTCCGGTAACCGGGACCAGGCTCGGCGGACGTACCTGGAGGCCATCGGGGTGGCCCCCGGGCCCTCCGAGAAGGCCGAGCTCCTGGCCGAGGCCGACGGGCTCCTGGCCCCGGAGCGCTCGGCTGCCGACCTGCTCGAGGCCCTCCAGAGCCGCCGGCGCGCGTGGGAGACCCTGCCGCCGGGGCCGGAGCGGGAGGCGTGGGAGGCCGGGGAGCGGCTCCCCGAGGGCCGGCTGCGCTATGCCCTGGGCGAGGCCCGGACGGCCGCGAGCCTCCTGCGGGGCGTGTCCGAGCTCGGCCCCGAGGACCGCTACGTCCTGGCCCTGGCGGAACGAGCCGCAGGACGGCCCGCCGAGGCCCGGGCCCTGTGGGAGGCCCTGGCGGCAGAGGGGGCGCCGCTCTTCTCGGGGCTCGCGCGGGTGCACCTGGACCTGGCCGGGTTCCCCCCCGGGCTTCCTGGGCCCCCCGCAGCAGGGGGGCGCCCGTGAGCGTGCCCGCCGCCGACCTCAAGGCCGCCATCGCGCTCTTCGAGGAGACCACCCACAAGCTGCGGCGCTCCTACGAAGCCCTCCAGGAAGAGGTCCGGGAGCTCCGGCACAAGTTGGAGGCCAAGGACCGGGAGCTCGGAGACTCCCGGGCCGAGCGCAACCGCCTTGCCGGGTACCTGGAGCACCTGCTCCAGAGCGTGCCCAGCGGGGTCGTGGCGGTGGACCCGGAGGGCCGCATCACGACCCTGAACGCCGCCGCGCGGGAGATCACCGGGCTCCCGGAGGGCACCCTGGGGGCGACCTTCCGGGAACTCTTCCCCCTGGAGGGCACCGGCGGGGCCCCGGTTCCCACCCTGGAGGACCTGGAGGGCGAGCCCCGGCCCGAGGTGGCCATCCTGCGGCCCGACGGGGAGAGGCGGCTCCTGGGGCTTCGGGTCTCTCCGTTTCGGGGAGAGGGGGGGCAGCTCCTGGGCCGGGTGGTGGTCTTCCAGGACGTGACGCGCCTCAAGCGTCTCGAGGAGCAGGAGAGCCGCAACCGCCGCCTGGTGGCCATGGGCGAGATGGCCGCGGGCATCGCCCACGAGATCCGAAATCCCCTGGGGAGCCTGGAGCTCTTTGCGTCCCACCTCCTGGACGAGCTCCGGGGGACCCCTCGGGAGGAGCTGGCGGGCCATGTGCTCAAGGGCATCCAGAACCTCTCGCGGATCACGGGGAACCTGCTCCTCTTCGCCCGCAAGGTGGAGCCCCAGCGCGCCCCCGTGGACCTGGCCGGGGTGCTGCGGGAGGCCGCGCTGTACGCCCGCGCCGCGATCTCGGCCAAGGGGGTGCGCCTGGAAGAGGCCCTCGGGCCGGCCGCGGTGGCGGCCGACCCGGATCTGCTCCGGCAGGCCTTCCTGAACCTGCTCCTCAACGCGGTGCAGGCCGTGGGCGAAGGGGGGGTCATCCGGGTAGAGTCGGCCCTGGACCCCGCCGAGACGCCCCCCGTGGCCCTGGCACGGGTGCTGGACGACGGACCCGGGGTCTCGGCGGAAGCGCGGGAGCGGATCTTCGACCCCTTCTACACCACCCGGGCCGGGGGCATGGGCCTGGGGCTCGCCATCGTCCAGCGCATCGTCTCCGCCCACGGCGGATGGGTCTCGGTGGGGCGGGGCCCCCTGGGCGGCGCCGAGTTCACGGTGGGCCTGCCCGCCGCAGGGTAGGGAGGCGGAGGGGGGAGCGTGGACATCATGGACGGAGTGGACATCGTGGACGCAGTGGACGGACACGCCGCCCCTCGGTATCGGTATCGGTATCGACGTCGGTTTCGATCCCGATCCCTATACCGATAGGCTGTGAGGGGGGGCGAGCGCAGGCCTCGGCGGTCCGAGGACGCCCCTGGCCACAACGCTTTCTCTCCAACGCGCAACGGGCAACGGGCAACACACAACGCGCAAACAGGAGTCCTCCTTGGAGCAGCGCAAGATTCTCGTGGTAGACGACGACGGCGAGATGCGCCTGGCGCTGGAGCTCACCCTGCGCAAGGCGGGCTACGCGTGTACCCTGGCCCGGGACGGCCAGGAGGCGCTGGACACGCTCAAGGGAGAGACCTTCGACCTGGTGGTGACGGACCTGCGCATGCCCCGGGTGGACGGGATCGAGCTCCTGGAGCGGCTCTCCGCCGCGGCCCCCCACACGCCGGCCCTGGTCATCACCGCCCACGGCACCGTGGACACCGCGGTGGAGAGCATGAAGCGGGGGGCGTCGGACTTCCTGCAAAAGCCCTTCGGCCCCGACGTACTCCTGGCCAAGGTCGCCGGAGCCCTGGCCCGGGCGCTCCCGGCGCCCCCGGCCCTGGCCTCCTCGGGGGCGACCGCGGGCTTCCTCGCCGCAGACCCGGCCATGGCGGAGGTCCTGGCCCTGGTGGAGGCTGCGGCGGCCTCCAAGGCCACCGTTCTCCTCACCGGGGAGAGCGGCACCGGCAAGGAGGTGGTGGCCCGGCGCATCCACGAGCTCTCCCCTTGGGTCCGTGGGGCGTTCGTGGCGGTCAACTGCGCCGCCATCCCGGCCAACCTCATGGAGAGCGAGCTCTTCGGCCACGAGAAGGGGTCCTTCACGGGGGCGGGGGAGGCACGGGCGGGGAAGTTCGAGCAGGCCCAGGGGGGGACGATCCTGCTCGACGAGGTGAGCGAGATGGAGCCCGCCCTCCAGGCCAAGCTCCTGCGGGTGCTCCAGGAGCGCGAGGTGGAGCGGGTGGGGGGGCGCAAGCCCCTGCCCCTGGACCTGCGGGTCATCGCCACCACCAACCGGGACCTGCCCGGGGAGGTGCGCAAGGGGCGCTTTCGCGAGGACCTCTACTACCGCCTCCACGTGCTGCCCATCGAGATTCCCCCCCTGCGCTCCCGGCGGGGCGACGTGGTGCCCCTGGCGGCCCACTTCCTGGAGTCCTCCTGCCGGGTCAACGGGCTGCCCCCCACCCGGCTCACCCCCGCCGCGGAGGCGGCCCTTGCCGCCCACGACTGGCCCGGCAATGTGCGGGAGCTCCAGAACGCCGTGGAGCGGGCTGCCATCGTCGCCCGGGGCGCGCCCCTCGAGCCCCGGCACCTGCGCCTGGGCGGAGGGCCGGGGCGCCCGGACGCCGGCATGGAGGTGCAGGGGACCCTGGAGGACATGGAGCGGCGCATCATCCTGGCCGCCTTCGAGAAGCACGGGAGCAACAAGAAGGCCACGTCCCGGGCCCTGGGGATCAACGTCAAGACCCTGCGCCAGCGGCTGCGGGACTACGGAGTGGAGGCCCCCGACGGACCCGAGGGACCCCCGGAGGGAGAGGACTGACCCCCGGGGGGCAGAAGCGCTCCCCCCCGAAGGCGGTGCCCGCGGGGCCCGGGGGCGCCGGGCGCGGGCATTCCGGGAGGTGACCGGCGTGGAACGCAACTTGCTATGCTCTCGGACCGAGGGGCGCCCCTGCCCGGACCCCGGGCGGGCCGGCATTCTGGACAGCCGCTTCGCAGGAGGTGTACCGTGGGGCTTCTCGACGCCGTGGACCGTTCGATCGCGCCGGCCGTGCGGGGCCTGGAGTACCGGTCCAGCCGCCACGGGGCCATCGCTTCGAACATCGCCAATGCCGATACCCCCGGCTACCGGGCGGTGGACGTGTCCTTCGCGGGGGCGCTGGGGCGGGCGGGGCTGCCCCTGGCCGTGACCCACCCCGGCCACCGGCAGGGATCGCGGATGCCCGGCGCCGACCGGGTGGTGCTCTCGGGGGGAGAGCCCCGGCGCGACGGCAACGACGTGGACGTGGATCGGGAGATGGCGCTCCTGGCGCGCAACCAGATCGAGTACCAGTTCCTCACCCGGGCCCTGGGGGGGAGGTTCCGCAAGCTCAAGGAAGCCATTACCGGGAGGGCCGCGCCGTGAGCTTCTTCCGCGTGATGGAGATCGCCTCCTCGGCCCTGGGCGCCCAGCGCCTGCGCATGGAGGCCGTGGCCTCGAACCTGGCCAACGCCGGGACGACCCGAACGGCCGACGGCGGCCCCTACCGCCGCCGGGACGTGGTCTTCGAGACCGCGGCGCCTGCGTCGTTTCGCACCGCGCTGGCCGCTGCCGGGCGGGGGGTGCGGGTGTCCCGGGTGGTGGAGGACGTCCAACCGCCCCAGCTGCGCTACGAACCCGGCCACCCCGACGCCAACCCCCAGGGATACGTGGCTTACCCCAACGTGGACCCGGTGGTGGAGATGGTGAACCTGCTCAGCGCCTCCCGGTCCTACGAAGCCAACGTGACCGTGATGGAGGCCACCAAGAACCTCATGCTGCGGGCGCTGGAAATTTGAAGGCCGTGAGACGTGAGACGTGAAGCGTAAGGGGGGAGCAGGGAACGCTTCACGCTTTACGTCTCACGCTTCACGACCCAAAGGAGCTCACCATGGTGAAGGAACTGACGGGGCTCAGCGCGGGGGCGCTGCCGGGCGAGGCGGCCCGGGCCAGGGGGCCCGCGGGCGCAAAGGGCTTCGGGGAGTTCCTCTCGGAGAGCCTCCAGAAGGTGGACGCCCTCCAGAAGGACGCCGACGCCGCGGTGACCCAGATCGCCCAGGGGGGAGACGTGGGAATCCAGGAGGCCATGGTGGCCATCGAGAAGGCCGACGTATCCTTCAAGCTCATGATGGAAGTGCGCCAGAAGATCCTCGACGCCTACCAGGAAGTCATGCGGATGCAGGTGTGAGGACCTGACCGGTGGCGTTCTGGGACAGTGCCCTCGCCCAGTCCGGCCGGCTGTGGGGCGGCCTCAGCGCCGCCCAGCGCGCCGTCTTTCTCGCCGTGGCCGCAGCCCTGGCCGCGGGCTTTGCTGCGCTCGTCTTCTGGGCGGGCTCCCCCGACTACGCGGTGCTCTACGGGAGGCTCTCGGTGGACGACGCCGCCCAGGTGGTGGAGCGGCTGCAGGGGGCAGGGGTCCCCTACCGCCTCCAGGACGGGGGCCGCACCGTGATGGTCCCCTCGGGGCGGGTGTACGACCTGCGCCTCCAGCTCGCGGGCGAGGGGGTCCCCCAGGGGGGTGTGGTCGGGTTCGAGATCTTCGACCAGTCGGGCTTCGGCATGACCGACTTCGCCCAGAAGGTCAACTTCACCCGCGCCCTGGAAGGTGAGCTCACCCGAACCATCCGCCGCCTCGAAGGGGTGGAGGGTGCCCGGGTCCACCTGGTGCTCCCCGAGCGGCGGCTCTTCGAGTCGGAGCAGCAGCCGGCCACGGCCTCCGTGGTCCTCCAGCTCGGCTCGGGCCGGCGCCTGGGCGGCAAACAGATCCAGGGCGTCGTGTACCTGGTGGCCTCCAGCGTGCAGGGGCTCGAGCCCGGGGCGGTCACGGTGGTGGACACCCAGGGCAACGTCCTCTACCAGGCCTCGGGCGACGAGCCGGGGCTCCTGGCCGCGAGCCAGCTCGAGTACAAGCGGGCGTACGAGAAGGAGGCGGAGCGCCGGGTGCGCGAGATGCTCGAACGCGTGCTGGGATCGGGAGCGGCGGTCGTGCAGGTGTCGGCCCGCTTCGACTTCGACCGGGTGGAGGAGACCTCCGAGGTCTTCGACCCCGAGGCGGTGGCGGTGCGCAGCGAGGAGCGCCAGAGCGAGTCGAGCACGGGCCCCGGCGGGCCCGCGGGGGTGCCCGGGGTGGCCGCGAACGTGGCGGGGGCCGGCCCGGAGGCCGGCACGGGGGCGGGCTCTTCGACCCGGGAGACCGAAACCGTCAACTACGAGGTCTCCAAGAGGGTGACCCGGGTGCAGCGCACCCCGGGAGCCCTCACCCGGCTCACGGCTGCGGTGGCGGTGGACGGCACCTACCGGGAAGGCGCCGACGGCGCCAAGGAGTTCGTGCCCCGCGGCGCCGAGGAGCTCTCCCGGCTGCGCTCCCTCGTGGAAAAGGCCGTGGGCTTCGATGCGGCGCGGGGAGATGAGGTGGAGGTCACGAGCATCCCCTTCCGCCCCGCGGAGGTCCTGGACGAACCTCGGGGGCTCTGGGGTCCTGAGCTCCTCTCGAGCCTGATCCGGTACGGCGCCGTGGCGTTCGTCGCGCTGTTGCTCGTGGCGGGGGTGGCCCGGCCGCTCCTGCGGTGGCTCGGCTCCGCGTCCCGGGGGCCCGAGGTCACGGGCCCGGTCACCGTGGCCGAGCTGGAGCGACAGCTCGCGGCCGAGGGGGCGGGACAGCCCTTCGCCCTGGACGAGACGACCCCGTCCGAGACGATGAAGCGCGAAGCCCTCAAGAAGCGGCTGTCCGAGATGGTCCAGACCGAGCCCGAGGTCGCCGCCCAGCTCATCCGAAGCTGGATGACGGAGGAGTGATGGCCGAGGCCGGCGATTCCTCCGGCGTGCGCAAGGCTGCCGTGCTCCTGGTGGCTCTCGGGGAGAGCGCCTCCGAGGCGGTCTTCCCCCACCTGAGGGACGAGGAAATCCAGGAGCTGAGCCGCGAAATTGCCGTTCTGGAGAAGGCGACGAGCGAGGAGGCGCAGGCGATCCTGGAGGAGTTCCATACCCTGGCCCTGGCCCGCAGCTACGTGCTCCAGGGGGGCGTGGAGTACGCCAAGAAGGTCCTGCGCAAGAGCCTCCCCCCGGAGCGCTGCCGCGAGATCCTGGACCGCCTCACCAAGTACCTGGACCAGGGGCCGGGCTTCTCCAACCTGCGCAAGGCCGACCCGCGGCTCCTGTCGAAGATCATCCAGAAGGAGCACCCCCAGACCATCGCCTTCGTCCTCTCCCACCTGGACGTGAGCAAGGCGGCCCACGCCATCGCCAGCCTGCCCTCCGACCTCCAGGTAGAGGTGGCCCGGCGCATGGCGAATCTGGAAGAGATCAGCCCCGACGTGGTGAAGAAGGTCTCTTCGGTGCTCGACAAGAAGCTCGTGGCCATGGCCGGCTCCTCCATCGAGGTGCAGGGGGTCAAGACCGTGGCCGAGGTCTTGAACCGCATGGGCCGCGCCGAGTCCAAGAACATCCTCGACAAGCTCGAGCAGGAGAACCCCGAGCTCGCCGCCCACATCCGCCAGCTCATGTTCGTCTTCGACGACATCTCGTACCTCCCGGACCGGGCCCTCCAGGAGATCCTCAAGCGGGCCGACAAACACGTGCTCATCGTGGCGCTCAAGGGCGCCAGCGAGGACCTGCGGCAGAAGTTCTTCCGCAACATGAGCTCCCGCGCCGTGGAGACCATGAAGGAGGAGATGTCGTTCATGGGCCCGACAAAGGTGAGCGAAGTCAACGAGTCCCAGTCGGCCATCACCGAGATCGTCCGCCAGTTGGAGGAGGAGGGCGTCATCGTGCTCGCTGCCGGCGAAGAGGACGAGTACATCAGCTGACCCGCCGGCTCCCCGGGATGGAAATCGACATCGATTTCCATCCCGATATCGATTTCAATTTGGATCGGGTAGGGAAATTGGGACTGACACGCCTGGGCGGTCTGAGGCGAATCCTGGAAATCCTTGAAAACCAGAGGTCTTGGACCATGCGTCACGTTTCTCCCCGGACCTCTCCGAACATGGCGGGTCCGATTCGCTTCACCCACCCGAATTGCCATGCAATGTTCGGGGGCGGGCCGGGGGTCTCCCCGGAGGCGGCGCAGGCGGCTGTGGCGATGCCCCAGCAGACACGGGATGCCCGTCCCCTCCCCCGCTGGAATGCCAAGGACCATCCAGAAGCTCGCGGGATCCTGCGCCGCCGGAGGGGAGGCCCTCGGCCCGCTCACTGCGGCGATCTGAGGCAAGACCGCGCCAGGCTTTCCAGAGGAACGAGGTGACCAAGACTTCCCCCACCGACATCCGCCCATTCTCGTGGGCCGACCTCGAATCCGGCCCGCCGGCCGACCCGCCCGGCCAGCCAGGCTCGAAGGGCCCGACCCCCGGGGCCCCGGTGCGGGCCTACCGGTGGGCCGAGCTCGACGGCCTCCCGGGGGACTCCACCAGCGCCCAGGCGCCGGCCGACCCGGCCCAGGCAGCCCTTGCCGAGGCGCGCAGGGAGGCGGAAGCCCTCATGGGTGCTGCCCGGGAGGAAGCCCGGAGTCTTACGGCCGCGGCACACCGGAAGGGTCTCGAGACGGGCCTGGCCGAAGGCCGCAAGACGTTGGAGAAGGCTGCCGAGGACCTGTGCCGCGCCGCCGCGGAGCTGGCCGGATACAAGGAGGCCCTGTACCGGGAGGCCCGCGACCAGGTGGTGGAGCTGTGCCTGGCGCTGGTCAACCGGCTGCTGGGCCCCCTGGCCGCGGGAGACGAGGAGGCCGTGATCCGGGTGGTGGAGCGGGCCCTCCAGCTCCTCAGCGACCGAGAGCAGCTCACCATCCGCATCCACCCCCAGGACCTGCGCAGCCTGGTGGAGGCCAAGCCGCGGATCCTCGAATCCTTCGACGGCATCCACAAGCTCACCGTCCTCGAGGACCCCGCCGTAAAGCCCGGGGGCTGCCTCGTCCAGACGCCCACCGCCGAGATCGACGCCCGCCTGGAGACCCAGCTGGCCGAGCTCGCCCGGTCCCTTCGGAGCGCCTGATGGGGCTGGATCTCTCGGAGGAGCTGCGCTCCGTCGCCGCCACCGAGATCCTGCGCCCCCACGGCAAGGTCGTGCAGGTGGTGGGGATGGTCGTGGAGGCTTCGGGCCCCAACGCGCCCGTGGGCGACATCTGCCTGGTGCACCCCGAGGGGAGCGCCTTCGAGCGGCAGCGGGCGATTCCCTGCGAGGTGGTGGGCTTCCGGGAGGGACGCATCCTCCTCATGCCCTACGGGGACATGAGGGGAATCCAGCCGGGAAGCCGGGTCGTCGCCACGGGGAGCCCCAGCCTGTGCCAGGTGGGGGACGAGCTCCTGGGCCGCGTCATCGACGGCACCGGCAACCCCATCGACGAGCGGGGCCCCCCCGGGTGCCGGCGCAAGTACCCCCTCTACGGCCGCGAGCTCAACCCCATCGCCCGGGACCGCATCCGGGAGACCCTGGGCACCGGGGTCAAGGTCCTCGACGGGCTGCTCACCTGCGGCAAGGGCCAGCGCATGGGGATCTTCGCCGGCAGCGGGGTGGGCAAGAGCGTGCTGCTCGGGATGATCGCCCGCAACACCTCCGCGGATGTCAACGTGATCGCCCTGATCGGCGAGCGGGGCCGCGAGGTGCGCGAGTTCATCGAGCGAGACCTGGGAGAGGAGGGAATCCGCCGCTCGGTGGTCGTGGTGAGCACCTCGGAGAAGTCGCCCCTGGTGAAGGCCCGGGGCGCCCTGGTCGCCACATCGGTGGCCGAATATTTTCGGGACCAGGGCAAGGACGTGCTCCTCCTCATGGACTCGGCCACCCGGTTCGCCATGGCGCTTCGCGAGGTAGGGCTGGCCATCGGCGAGCCCCCCACCACCAAGGGCTACACGCCCAGCGTGTTTGCGGCCCTGCCCCGGCTCATGGAGCGGGCGGGGATGGGGGAGCGGGGCCAGGGCTCCATCACGGGGCTCTACACGGTGCTCGTGGAGGGCGACGACATGAACGACCCGGTGGCCGATACCGTGCGCTCCATCCTCGACGGCCACGTGGTCCTCTCCCGCAACCTCGCGGCCCGCAACCACTACCCGGCAGTGGACGTGCTCGCCTCGGCCAGCCGCCTGATGATGGACATCGTTCCTCCCTCCCACCGGCAGGCCGCCGGCCGGATGCGCAGGCTGCTCGCGGCGTACCGCGGTGCGGAGGACCTCATCAGCATCGGAGCGTACCAACCCGGCACCAATCCCGACGTGGACGAGGCCCTGGAGAAGCGCGCACGAATGGAGGCGTTTCTCACCCAGGCAATGGAGGAAGCCTGGACCCCCGAGGGGGTCCTCCAGGCCCTCGCCGCGCTCTTTCCCGAGGAGGGTTAGGTGGGGTTCGTCTTTCGTCTGGAGAAGGTCCTCTCCGTGCGCTGCATCCAGGAGGAGGCGGCCCAACAGTGCCACGCCAGGGCGCAGGAAGAGCTCCAGGGCGCCCTGGCCCGCCTGGAGGCCCTGAGGGCCGGCCTGCGCCGCTCCCGGGAGGAGCTCGACGACCTCAAGCGGACCGACGCCCTCACCCCCGATACCCTCTACCTCCACTCCCTGCACGCGGCGGGGCAGCGCCGCCGGATCGAGCAGGCCGCGGCAGAAGCCGAGGCGGCGTCTCGGCGCGCCGCCCAGGCGGCCGAGGCGCTTCGGGAGGCCCACCAGGCCCGGCAGTCCCTGGAGAAGCTCCGGGAGCGCGACCAGGAGGCCTGGCGCGCCGCCGAGGCCCGCAAGGACGCCCTTCGGATCGACGAGCTCGCGGTGTCGCGCCACCGCGCGCGGGAGGAGGAAAGCCATGGCCCCTGAGGTCCGTTCCCTGCCCCCCCGGGCGCTCCTGGCCATCCTCCTGTGCCTGGCTCCTCCCGCCGCCCTCCCCTCTCCAGCCCAGCAACCGCAAGCCTTTCGGGAGAGTGTCGAGAGCGTGGAGGCCAAGGCACGCCTCCTGCAAGAGCTGGATCGGCAGATCGACCAGAGGCGGCTGGAGCTGGCCCGGGAAGGGGAAGCCCTGGCGGCCCTGCTCCGGGCCCTGGATGCCGCCAAGCAGGAGCTGGCGGCAGAGCAGCAGCGCCTGGAGGCGCTACGCCAGCAGGTGGAGGCCGACATCGCCCGGCGCGACACGCTGGTGGACGAACGCCTCCAGCAGATCTCCCGGGTCTACGGGGCCATGAAGCCCCGGGAGGCCTCCCTGGCCCTGGAGGGGATGGAAGACGACATGGCCGTCGCCATCCTCGAGCGGCTTCCGGGCCGCGCCGTGGGAAAGATCTTCGACCTGATGCCCAAGGACCGGGTCCGCGAGCTCACCCGCCGTTTGGAGGAGGGGAGGCGCGCCCGAGGAGAGTGAGCCCGTGGAAGCAACCGTAGTCCCGGCCGCCCCCGCCGCCCCCCCTGCTTCGCGAACTCCCCCGCCCGCAACGACCCCGGACACCCCCTCCGGGACCTCCCGCTCCAAGGCGGCCGGTTCGGTCTCCGCACCGGGCCTCGAGCCCATCTCCTTTGGGCCCCTGTTCGGCGCGGCCCTGGCCTCGGCCGCGGGCGAGCCGGCCTCCTTTGCCCCCCTCGGGATCGGCGACCTCCTCACGACGCTCCCGATGCCCCCGGACGCGGAGTCCGAAAGCGCTTTCCCCGAGGAGGCAGACGGGGACCGAGCGGGGATCTGGGCCGGCCCGGTCGAATGGATCGTCCCCGCAACCGCAACCCCTGCCCGCCCCGAAGCCAAGCAAGCCACCCCGGCCGCCTTCCCCGGGCCCGGCACAGACCGGGCGCCGCCCGCGGCCCCTTCCCCATGGCCGGCGCCCCATCGGGGAACCTCGGCGTCCGGGCCCGGCGGCCAGGACCCCTCCTTCGAGGGAGCCGGCCGACCCGTACCACCTGTCCGGCAGGGGCCGGGCTGGGCCCGGGGGCTCCCCGAGAGCCTGCGGGAGTCGGTGCTCCAGGAGCCCGGCGAGAGGGGCCGGGCAGAGCGCCTGTGGGGCTTCTGGCTTCGCCGAGAGGCCGAGGCCGCCGCCGGGCCTGGACGCCAGGGCCCCGAGGCGGCCTCGGACGACGCCCTCGCCGTGACCGGACCTCGCGCCCCCGGGCGGGAGCTCCCGGAAGGCGCAGACGGGCTCGCCAAGACGGCGCGCCCGGGGGAGACCCCTGCCCCCGAGGCCCCCCGGGGAGCCGCTGCTGCGCCGCCGGAGGGCGCGCGGGAGGCTTCCGGGCCCCGGCCCCAGCCCGCCCCGCCCCCGCCCCACCAGGTGGCCCACGCGGTGCGCATGGCCGTGTCCCGGGGGGGCGACCGGGTCACCGTGCGCCTGGAACCCGAGCACCTGGGAAAGGTGGAGGTCGTCCTGGCCCGGGAGCCTGCGGGGGCGGGCCTTACCGCCCACCTCCGGGTGGAGAACCCCCAGGCCCACCAGGCCCTCAGCACCGAGATGCCGCTGCTGCGCCAGGCCCTGGAGACCCGGGGGGTGAACCTGGTCCACGTGCAGGTGGATCTGGACGACCGCCAGGCCGGCGGAGAGAGAGCCGGGAAGGGACCCGCCCACCGGTCCCGCCGGGGGGGAGGCCCCCAGGCCGCGGCGGGCGAGGGCGAAGACCTGGCCGTCCGGGCCCACCTGTGGAGGCCCTGGGGCTTCGAGGCCCTCATCTGAAGAGACGCACGCCTGATTCGCGGCAGCCTGCGAAATTCTTTCGGACAGGAGACGCGCCATGCAGATCATGGGTACCGGACCGGGGGCTTCCCCGGGAGCCCAGCAGAGCCCTTCCCAGACCACCCTGGGGGACTTCCAGCAGTTCCTCAAGCTCTTCGTATCCCAGCTCAAGTACCAGGATCCCCTGAGTCCCCTGGGGGGAGACGACTTCCTGGCCCAGACCGCCCAGTTCTCCACCGTGGAGCAACTGGTGAACCTCAACACCAAGGCCGCGAGCAGCGCGGCCGAGGCCGCCCTCTACGGGCGCTCCACCGCCGCCGCCCTCATCGGCCGCACCGTCCACGCGAGCATCGGAGAGCTGCCGGTCTCCGGCCGGGTCGTGCAGGTGGCCTACGCCCGGGACGGCACCATCGTCCTGGGCCTGGAGGGCGGACACACGGTGGCCTTCTCCGACGTCGTCTCCGTATCCGAACTCTGACCGCCACAGGAGGTGGATCATGCTGCGTTCCTTCTACTCGGGCATTTCCGGGCTCCGCAACCACCAGCAGGCCATGGACGTGCTGGGCAACAACATCTCCAACGTCAACACCCCCGGCTACAAGGGCAGCCGGGTGACCTTCATGGACACCCTGAGCCAGACCCTCCAGGGGGCCCGGGCCGCCAACGACGCCGTAGGGGGGCGCAATCCCCTCCAGATCGGCCTGGGCATGACGCTGGCGGCGGTAGACAAGAACATGGGGCAGGGGGCCCTCCAGAGCACCGGCAACGGCCTGGACCTGGCCATCGAGGGCCAGGGGTTCTTCGTGGTGGGCCAGGGCGCGAACTTCTTCTACAGCCGGGCCGGCTCGTTTTCGGTGGATGACAACTTCAACCTCGTGACCAACACCGGCGATCGGGTCTACGGCTGGGTCGACACCGACCAGAACGGGGTGGTGGACCCCGCCCGCGACGTGCTGAGCTTCATCAACCTCGACCGCCGGGGAGACGGGCGCATCACCAACGTGCTGGCCACGGCCACCCCGGCGGTGGCGGGCCCGAACCAGGGGGACTCCTCCCTGGGGCGAGTGGTGCCGTTCACCACCACGGTCACCGACGAGTGGCGGGTGGAGTGCACCAACGCGGCCACCGGCGAGTTCACGGTCACCGGCACCCGCAGCGGGGTGCAGGGCACGATCCTCGTGGGCCAGACCTTCACCGACCCGGACGTGGGCACCTTCGTGGTCAACGGGGGGATGCCCGCCCTGGCAAACCTCCAGCTCGACACCAACGGGGACGGCGACTTCCTCCAGATCACCGCCCTGGACTTCGGGGCCGGGGGCAACGACATCCACGTGGAGCTCGTCAACCGCGGGGTAAACCAGAGCCTCGGGGTCACCGTCCAGGGAACCAAGATCAGTGTGGGCCTGGCCACCGACGCCCTGGGGCGGGTGATCTCTACCGAGGCCGAGGTGGCCGCCGTTCTGGGGCTCCACCCCCAGGCCTCGCTCCTGGTTTCCACGGCCATCGGGAGCACCACCGGGCCCGGCACCGGCGCGGGGGTGGCCGCGGCCTCCCTGGACCGGTTCCTTCAGGGAGGGGCCGGCCCGAACCAGGGCGACTACTTCACCTTCTCCACCACGGCCCCGGGCGGCGCCGCCCTGGAGACCCTCACGGTGAGCCGCGATGGCGCCATCATCGGGATCTTCGAGAACGGCACCACCGAGGAGATCGCCCGGGTGGCCCTCGCCATGGTCCCCAACCCCCAGGGGCTCCTCTCCATAGGGGCCGGCAAGTTCGCGGAGTCGCCCACCTCGGGCTCCGGCTTTCCGGTGGTGGTGGCCGGCACCGGCGGCAGCGGGAGCGTGGCCTCGGGCTTCCTGGAAATGTCCAACGTGGACCTCACCCAGGAGTTCACCAGCATGATCACCACCCAGCGGGGGTTCCAGGCCAACTCGCGCATCATCACCACCAGCGACGAGATGCTCCAGGACCTGCTGGCCTTGAAGCGGTAAAGATTTCTCCGCCTCGGGGCGAAGAGGGGAGGGCGGGAAACCCGCCCTCCCCTCTTCGCTTGTTTGCGGTCCGAGACCGTGGTAAGGAAGGGTCCCATGCCCAAGAAGCGCGTCATCCTGCTGCTGGTCGTCGTGGTGCTGGTGGCCGGCGTCGCCGGCGGCGCTT
>JBFLZB010000094.1 GCA_040756475.1 Thermodesulfobacteriota bacterium | reverse complement strand
CGCTCGGATCCTTCCACACCCGCGTGATCATCCCGGTGACCAGCGTTAGCACGGTGAGGAAGGCCATCACCCCTCCCATGCCGATGATCAGCGCCAACAGGGCTTCCTCGAAGTTCGGGTACATGGGTTCACCCTTCGTGGTAAAGGTGCGGGCTCGCCGCAACGGGTGGGAACGCACCGTGGTCCGGCGCTCTCCTCGTCGACCTGCCCTCCCCCGCCGCGGGACGGGGCAAGGTCAAGGGCGGTCCGGATGCCCCGGCGGGTGTCTCACGCCCAACGAGATGCGAGAGGGTACACAGCAAGAGCCGTGCCAGAGACATGCGTCGCCACCTTCTGGCCTGCTCCTTGCAAGCCGGCTCCACCTTGCCGTGGAGCCCCAACCGGACAAGCCCCGTGGGGCCCGACAACGGGCATATCCCAACGTCCTGCCGCGAGAGGAGAAGATCCATGGTGCAGACCCAGAAGTCCATCCAGGACCACTACAGCGGCGACGGGAGCCGCTGCTACGGCTGCGGCCGCCTCAACAAAGACGGACTTCACCTGCGCAGTTTCTGGAACGGCCGCGAGGGCGTGGCCACCTTCGAGCCCAGGCCGTATCACATCGGGATCCCCGGATATCTCTATGGAGGGCTCCTGGCGTCGTTGGTCGACTGCCACGGCTGTGCCACGGCTGCCGCTGCCGCCGCAGCCCACGAAGCAGGAGGCCCCCTCGACGCCACTCCCCTCCCGCGCTACGTGACGGCCTCCCTCCACGTCGACTTCCTCAAGCCCACGCCGGCCGCCACGCTCCTCGAGCTGCGGGCCCACGTCAGGGAGACCCGGGGGCGCAAGGCGCTCGTCCAGGTCACCATCTCGGCCGCCGGGGAGATCCGGGCCCGCGGAGAGGTCACGGCCGTGCCGATGCCTCCCAGCTGGCTGGGAAACCCAGACGGCCCCTGAGGGTCCTCCTCGAGGCATCCGGGGAAGCAACCCTGCGGCGCCCTCTTTACCGGCCGGCCGCCGCCCGGCGGACCGCCTCGGCGAAGCCGCGAGCAGCCCGCTCCATGTCCGCCGCCGCGGCGACCGCGGAGACGACCGCGACACCTGCGGCCCCCGCTTCCATGACCTGGCCGACCCCCTCGAGGCGGATGCCGCCGATGCCGATGACCGGAAGGCCCGTGAGTCGGGCGAGCGCCGCGATCCGGGCCGGTCCCACCGGGGCCCCGGCATCCGCCTTGGTGCGGGTGGGAAAGACCGGGCCCACCCCGAGATAATCGGCCCCGGCCCGGCCGGCCGCCACGGCCTGGGCGTCGGTCTCGGGGCTGAACCCGATGAGCGGCAGCGGTCCGAGCAGGCGCCGCGCGTCGGCCACCGCGAGGTCGTCGACCCCCAGGTGCACCCCGTCGGCCCCCGAAGCCAGCGCCACGTCCACCCGGTCGTTGACGATCAGGAGGGCTCCCGCAGGGCGCGTGATGTGCAGCAGGCTGCGGGCCAGCTCCACCAACTCCCCCGCCTGCCGGCGCTTGTCCCGGAGCTGGACCGCACGCGCACCGCCCGCCACGGCGGCGGCTGCCACGTCGGCGTGGCTCCGACCCGGGACGAGGGTGTCGTCGGTAACGACGTACAGACCTGCCACGGAGCGGCGGGGCAGCCCGGCGAGGGGATGGCGCTGCCCGCGCAGGACCAGGGCCTTGTCCAGAATCTCCCCCATGGCGTCGGTGATCTGGTACTTCCCGAGCTCCCCGAGGGGAATCCAGCAGGCCTCCGAGACGTCGGTTGCGGCCACGGGGCGCCCATCCCCCTCCGGCACCGCGAGGAACTCCGCGATGCAGTAGTGGAACCCGGGGCTTCTCCCGAGGGATGGATGGATGGAATCGTAGACCTCGACGGTGTCGAGGACGCGCACCCGCACCCCCGTCTCTTCGAGCACCTCCCGGGCGGCGGCCGCGCGGGCCGTCTCCCCCGGCTCGATCGACCCGCCGGGGAAGCTCCAGCGGTCCAGGTGGGGCTCCTTGCCCCGCCGCACGAGCAGGACCGCGTCGCCGTGAAGGACCACCGCGGCCACCGCCGCCACGGGCCGAGGCGGAAATTTGCCGGAAGCCGCCACGGGTCACTGCCCTTCCGCGCGGGCGGGGGTCGAGCCGCCGGGCCCAAACCTCACAGCACCTCTCCCGAGGCATTGGCGACGATGGTCCGGGCGATGTGGAGCATGACCCGCTCCGGCAGAAAGGGGAACTGGGCCTGGGCGAGCCAGTTGCGGCAGACCTCCTCGGCGGCCCGCTCCGGGTCCCGAGCTCGGGCCAGGAGGTCGCACACCGAGGCCTTGTACCGGGCCGTGAACGCGAGGGCGTCGCGCACCACGGTGTGCGCATCGGCTTGCGTCCGGACCCCGTGGTGTTCCCAGGCACACAGGGACGTCTCGAGCCCCTGGAGCTTTCGCAGGCTGTCGCAGAACACGACGAAGCTCTCGCTGGCCGTGGAGACGAGATCCGAGCCGTCCGCGCCGGGAAACGGCATGGAGTCGCCGGGAAAGAGCCAGCCCCGGCTCGGCTCGTACGCCGTCAGGGAACACCGGCTGTGGCCGGGAGTCTCGAAGGTGACGAGCCGGACCCCTCCGCCCAGGTCCACCGCGTCGCCGTCCCCCAGGGCGCGGGCCAGGGGAAAGGTCTCGAAGTCGAGAGAGACGCCACCAAAGTCCACGGGGACGCCCATCTGCTCCAGGGACTCCCGCGTAAAACGGCGCATGTTCTGGACGGCCTTCTCCATGGCCAGGATCGCCGCCGCGCCCGCGGAGGCGTAGACCCGGAGCCGCGGGATGCGCCGCCTGAGGTACGGGACCGCGCCGCAGTGGTCGAAGTGGCTGTGGCTGATGTAGATCCCGTCGATCCGTTCGAGATCCACCCCGAGGTCCGCGAACTGCCGCTCCAGATCCGGTACGATCCACGGGCCGGCGCCGCCCACCAGGAGGTAGCGGTCTCCCTTGAGCAGGTACACACAGCTCTTGGGCGACCCGAGGAGGTCCAGCTCGTCGGCAACGGGCCCGCAGGCTCGAATCCACATGGCGTTCCCCTCTGGACTGCGGGACCTATTTCCCGACGGGCTCGACGGTCACCCGAAACCTCACCTTGCCGAGGCCCCCGGCTTCCAGGCCCGGATCCAGGCACTCCGCGGTCATGAAGACGCGATCGTTGGGGTCTACCCCGGCCACGATCTGCTCCAGGATCGTGTTGACGAACCCCGTGAGGGGGCCCAGCGCCCGCATGCACAGCGGCGCCGTGCACTGGGCCGGCACGAGCGCACCTGCCTCCACTACGATTCTCTGCCCCACCTGTAGGCCGGCGGCGCAGTAACGCGACTCGGTGACCTCGGCCACGATGCGGGCGTTGGCCACGTCCTGGATGCGCTCGAAGAACCGGTACACGCCCGGGCTGCGCTGCCGCAGCGTGTGCCAGTCCTCCTCCGAGATGTGGACGATCTGCTTCAGGAGGTCCTTGATCTGGGCCTCACCCATCGTGTTTGCCTCCCCTGCCCCCGTCTCCCGGGCATTCCCAGCGGGAAGACGGCAGCTTCTCCCCAAAGGGAGTCGCGCCCCGGCCGGAGCCGGGACGCGGCCATTGCCTTGTCTGCCCTTACCTCTCCACGGCCAGGGCGACGCCCATGCCGCCGCCGATGCACAGGGTAGCGAGGCCCTTCTTGGCGCCGCGCTTCTGCATCTCGTACAAGAGGGTGATCAGTACCCGTGCGCCGGAAGCCCCGATGGGGTGACCCAGGGCGATGGCCCCGCCGTTCACGTTCACCTTGGCCGTGTCCCAGCCCAGCGACTTGTTGACGGAGAGGGCCTGGGCCGCGAAGGCCTCGTTGGCCTCGATCAGATCGAGATCGCCGATCTTCCAGCCGGCCTTTTCGAGGCAACGCTTCGTGGCGGCGATGGGCCCGGTACCCATGATCGCGGGATCGACTCCCGCGGTAGCCCAGGAGGCGATGCGGGCAAGAGGGGTGAGACCGCGCTTGGCTGCCTCCTGCGCCGTCATCACCACCAGCGCCGCCGCGCCGTCGTTGATGCCCGACGCGTTCCCGGCGGTAACGGTGCCGTCCTTCTGGAACGCGGGCTTGAGCTTGGCCAGCGTCTCCGCGGTCGTCCCGTGCTTGGGGTGCTCGTCGGTGTCGACCACGACGTCGCCCTTCTTGCCGGGGATCGTCACCGGCACGATCTCGTCCTTGAACCGGCCCGACTTCTGGGCCGCCTCGGCCTTCTGCTGGGACGCGGCCGCGAACCGATCCTGCTCTTCCCGGGTGATCTCGAACTTCTTCGCCACGTTCTCGGCCGTGTTGCCCATGTGATAGCCGTGGAACGCCTCCCACAGGCCGTCCTTGATCATCGTGTCTACCAGTTCTGTGGCGCCCATCTTGGTGCCATTTCTCAGATGGACGCAGTGGGGCGCCAGGCTCATGCTCTCCTGGCCCCCCGCCACCACCACGTCGCTGTCCCCGGCGAGGATGGCCTGGTAGCCCAGGGCAACCGCCCGCAGGCCCGAGCCGCACACCTGGTTGATGGTCATTGCGGTCCTCTCGACCGGGATGCCCGCCGCCACAGCGGCTTGCCGGGCGGGATTCTGACCGACGCCCGCGGTCAGGATCTGACCGAGGATGACCTCGGACACGTCGGCCGGGTCCACCTTGGCCCTCCGCAGGGCCTCGGCGACCGCGATCTGACCCAGCTTGCTCGCCGGCAGGCTGCTCAGGCTTCCGTTGAAAGCTCCCACGGGCGTGCGGGCTGCACCTACGATGACGACTTCCTTCATGGCTCTCTCCTCTCGGTTGCGAGAAGTTGGGGCGGGGAAGGGACCTCGAAAACAGGCCGCCCTTCACTCCGCCGGTGGCGGTTCACTTTGCGTCAGTCGGCTCGGTTCGTCCAGGGGGGATCTGCGCCCCCGCAGGCGGCGCGCCCACCGGAAGGGCCTGGGAATCGCGTAGAGGACCTCGTGGAGGTTCCCGTCCTCCCGCAACAGCACGGGGACGCTTGCCCTGCCAGGGGGGCAAACCTCCACGAACTCCACCCGGTGGCGGCGGCCGTGGTGGAAGACCGTATACACCGGCGGGGCCCCGGGCTCGGGAAGCGTGACCTCGAGATGGGCAAGCTGCCCCCCGATCCGGACGAAGAACGTTCGCTTGCCCCACTCCTGGGGTCCCATCCCCTCCAGGACCACCTCGTGCGCCTCGCCGTGACGCTTGAGCACGAGCCGTCGGGGAATGGTGGGCGCGGCTTCTGCGCCCCCCTGGGCCGCAGTCGGGTACACCTCGGGCTGGGCTTGTCCGCCGGAGGCCCTCAGGCGGAAGAAATCGCCGGCCACCCTTGGAAAGAGGGCATAGGTGAGGCGGTCGTCCTCCGAAGCGAAGTCGGCGGGATCCAGCTCGTTCACGTCGGGCAGGAGCGCCGGCGCCCCCGGCTCTTCGGCCTCGGCCCTCTTCACCAGGTCGCTTCGGGCCTCCGGCCTCGGCGGCCCGAAGTCGCCCCTCAGATACGCAGACACCTTGGGGTCGAGCCGCTCAAAGGGGGAGCCCGACAGGACCTCCTCGATGGCCTGGCTGCAGATGGCCCGGACGAGAGGATTCAAGAGCGGTGGCCTGCCCAACGCATCCCAGACCGGGGGCACCGCCTTCCAGGCTGCCTCCCCGAGATCGGCCCTCCCCCGCTCGCGCAGCTCGTCCTCCAGGGCCCGCCGCACGGCCGCGGGAAGCTCGCCCCGGAAGTTTGCATGATCCACGCCGTAGAGCTCCCGGTACAGGAAGCCTTTCTTCGTCTTGAGCTCCTCGAACCACGCCGCGGCTTCCTCGAGGGCATGGACGTCGATGTCCGGCTCGAAAGGACCGCCGCGCAGTGCCATGAGCACCGCTTCGGCTGGAGGGGGACTGTAGGCCCAGGAGAGCGCCGAGACCGTGGTGTCCACCGCCCGGGCGCCGGCTTGCAACCCCGCGTGGACTCCCGCCACGGCCAGGAGATTGGCGTCGTGGAGGTGGAGCCTCAGGGGCACGGCGCACCCGGCCACGTAACGCCCCACCAGGTCGCCGAGCTCCACGGGGTTCAGGGCCCCGAACGGGTCCTGGAGGCCGATGGCGTCCGCCCCTGCCGCGACGTACCCGGCCGCCAACGCGCACAGGTCGGTACCCGCGCCGCCCCCCCGGCCCCAGGGGATGGAGATGGTGGCGGTGGTGCCAAACCCCAGGTCCTTGGCCATCGCCACGACTCCCTGGGCGCCGACGTGGTCGAGGCCGAGGTCCACTACCTTGATCCGGTCCACGCCCAGGTGGCGCAGGTGGTGCAGCGTGGCCCGAATCGTGGACAGCGGAGCTCTCCTGGACGAGAAGACGAACTGCCCGCGCAGCACCGCTTGCAGGGGCGTGGCCGTGACGGAGCGCCGGATGGCCCGCAGCCGCTCCCAGGGGTCCTCGCCCAGGATCTTCATGGTGGGGAGAAAGGTGGTACCGCCGAAGGCGTCGATGCTGGCAAACCCCACCCGGTCCAGGAGCCGAAGGACCTCGCTCAACTCTACGGCGCGGACGTGATAGCTCACGAAGTCGCCGATGGCCTCCCGGAGGCTCAGGTCGTGGATCTCCGCCGGAGATCTCACTGCTCCCCTCCCGGGTGGACCGATGCCGTGGGCAGCCCTCCCGCCAGAAAGTGGGCAAACAGCGCTGCACCGGAGACAAAGAAGGGATCCAGGGGCTCCACCGGTTCCGGGTACCGAAACGCGTCGATCTTCTCCTCCATGAGATGGGTCGTGAAGCGGCCGGCCCGAAAGTCCGGGTCGGCGACCAGCTTCTCGCAAAACGGCACGGTCGTCTGGAGCCCGCGGATCACGTACTCATGGAGAGCGCGTGACATCCGGGCCAGGGCCTCGTCCCAGTCGCGCCCCCACACGCTGAGCTTGGAGATCAGGGGCTCGACGTCCGCAAGCGCCTCGCAGCCGGCGTGGAGGGACGAGTCGAGCCGCACGCCGATCCCCCCCGGCGACAGATACCGGGTTATCCTCCCCGTGGACCGGGAGAAGTTTCGCCGGGGGTCCTGCGCGTGGATCCGGCACTCGATGGCAAAGCCCCGGGGCGAGACGTCCTCCCGGGAAAAGGAAAGTGGCTGGCCGGCTGCCGCTCGAATCATCTCCTTGACGAGGTCGACCCCGGTCACGAGCTCGGTGACCGCGTGCCCGGTCCCCAGCCGCGTCGTCATCCGAGAGAAGAAGAAACGGCCGTCCCCGTCGACCAGGAACTCGACTCCCCCGACCGTGTCGTACTCCAGGGCGGCGCACAGTCGCAGGGCAGCCTCCCCCAAATCACGGCGGGCCTTCTCGCCCAGGGCCAGGGAGGGTGTGATCTCGATGAGCTTGCGGTTGCGCCGCCGGATCGAACAGTCCCTCTCGCCCAGTTGCACGCGGTTGCCCCGTTTGTCGCAGGCCACCTGGATTTCGATGTGCTTGGGCTCCGGGACGAACTTCTCCAGGTAGATCCTCCGGCCCCCCGCGTCCGCACCGCAGTCGTCGGGCGTGGTCTGCCGAAGAGCGGTCTCCAGCGCCTGGGCCGACCCGGCCTTCCAGCACTTTCGGCCCTCGCCCGCCGCCCTCGCCCTGAGCACGACCGGATACCCGATGCGGTCGGCCCATTGGGCGGCGTCACGCAGCCCGGCAAGGGCGGGAGAGGCCGGCACGACGGGCAGTCCCGCTGATTCCGCGACGGTTCGGGCCGTCAGGTTGTCGCCCATGACCTCGATGGTCCGCGGGCTCGGCCCGATGAAGGCGATGTTCCGTTGCCGAAGGGCAAGCGGGAGGGCGGGTTGCTCCGAGAGATATCCATACCCGGGGTGCACCGCGTCGGCGCCCGTCCGGACGGCGGCCTCGGTGATCTGGTCGGGATCGAGATAGCCCTCCCGCGGCCCCGGTTCGACGAGAATGGCCTCGTCCGCCCTCGAGACGTGAAGCGAATCGGAGTCGTCCTCGGTGTAGATCGCTACGGTGGGGATGCCAAGCTCCCGACACGCGCCCTGGACACGGACCGCGATCTCCCCCCGGTTGGCGATCAGGACTTTCCGAAAGGTCACGTCGCCGCTCCAAACCCCTGGATCGGCTCGCCTTGCGGCCGGGTGGCTGCGTTGCACATGCGCCCGCTCCTCACCTGAGTCCGAGACACCGTCTCTGTCCCCTCCGCTTCGCAAGCAAGCCGCGTACCGCCCGCCCCAGCGGGGTCCGGCCCAGACCGTCCACACCCCGATGCCACGAGGCGCGCCCGAGTCGGCCGCGGGCGAAACATCGTTTATTTGGTGCGACGGCAAGTGAAACACCCCACGAAGCTGTCGCAGGGTGAGGCGTTGTGAGCCGGGGTGTTGCGCGGTAGTACAAACACCATCTCGTTTGCGGGGGCGAGGGGGAAGGCTTGGAAGACGGGCCCCGCGGGGTTTGCGCGCCGGCGCCCCGAAAGGGTCACGGCGTCGTCTCCTGGCACAGGGCTTGCTGTAACGACTTGCCAAACCGAAACGAAGTTTGCGGATCGGCCCTGGGAAGGCCGACCGGCCTGAGACCCGCGGAGAATCCTGCGGCCGGGACCCGGAAGGGCCCGGCACCGTCGGGAGGCAGCCGGGGCCGGGACCGAACGGGAAGCCACCGGCTGGCCTCCCGCCGTGTGTTTTGCCACCGACCCCGACGACCAGCGGTGCCCCGGGCACCGGTGAACCTCCGAGGAGACACGCCATGAGGCACAACCCGTTTTCGAGCCTTTTGCCCGAGAAGGTCACCATGCTGGAGCTTCTGCTCCGAGACGGCTTGCAGCACGCCGACAAGGTGATCCCCACCGAGACCAAGGTGTGGTTTGCCGACCGGCTGGTCAAAGCCGGCTATCGCTACATCGAGGTGACCAACTTCGCCCATCCCAAGCTCCTGCCCCAGGCGCGCGACGCCGAGGAAGTGCTCAAGCAGGTCAGCTCGCTGAAGTCGGTCAAGGAGAACAACGTCCACCTCAAGTGCTACGGCATGACCATCAAGGCCTTCGAGCGGGCAGCCGAGTGCGCCCAGAAGGGGTTCGGGCCCACGAGCGTGGCGTTTACGATCTCGGCGGAGGACCTGCACGGGTGCCGCAACTCGGGCCGCACCCGGCAGGAGTACTTCAAGGAGATCCCGGAGATGGTGCGCATCGCCAAGGAAAACGGCTTCCTCATCGACATGGCGATCGCGTGCACCTACGGGTCGGCGTGCGCCGGACCCATCCCCATCGAGAACACCTTCGAGCTCATGGACCAAGGGATGGACCTGGGGATCCGCCGGTTCACCCCCTGCGACACCTCGGGGGAGTCCAACCCGCGGCGCAGCTACGAGTACATGGCGGCGCTGGTGGACCGCTACGGGCGCTACGACGCCGAGCTCAAGTACCGCATCGCCCACTTCCACGAGGCGCGGGGCATGTCGATCGCCAACACCGTGGCCGCCATCCAGGGGGGTGCGCGCATCGTGGAGGCGTCGCTGGGGTCGGGGGGCGGGCAGCCCTCCTTCATCGTCAACGGCGTGCCGGGTATCGGAACGGGACCCCTCTACACCAACTCCTACGAGGTGGGCAACTGCGCCTCGGAAGACGCTCTGGTGGCGCTCGACGAGATGGGGATCGCCACGGGCATCGACATCGACCGGATGCTGGAGCTCGGGCGCGTGTTCGAGTGGGTCATGGAGCGAACGCTCCCGGTGTGGACCACCAAGGCGGGCCGCCCCATCCACCACCCCGTGGAGTGGAACATCGCCGGCGACGACCTCTCCCACGTGCCCCCCTACGGGCCGTCCCAGATGTTCTGGGCCACGCCGGGCAAGTACAAGCCGGCCACCCTGAGCCAGGTCGAGAAGCAGTATGCCGGGCGCGAGATCTGCGTCGACTGCTACGAGGACAAGCTGCGCCAGGCCGAGACGCCCCGGGCGGCACAGCCCCCCGCCGGCAACGGCAACAAGCCCAAGACCGCCCCAAAGGCCGCCGCCCCCGCAGCCCACCCCGCCCGAAAGGGCGCCGCGCGCAAGACAGTCGATCTGCCGTTGGCCCGCATGGACCGCATGGACCGCGGCGAAGGTGCGGCGCGCCGGCGCAAGAGCGAGTAAGGCGCATCGGCCCATCGCCCGGCCACCGGTCCGAGGAAGCGGGGCTTGACGCAGTGGGCGCCTAAGAGCAACGTGTCGATCCGCTCGCCTCGAGCGAGCCGGATTTCGATCAGAGAGCCGGAGAGAACGCCGGCTGCCGGAGTCGGAGCAAACAGGAGGCGAACGGGTGATCGCCAGTCCTCTGGCCACGGGGGGAGACCCTGCACGCCGCAGAGGGCGAGACGGTGAGAAGCCAACGGTGGCCGAGCAACACCTTGGGCCCGGAGTCGACCGTGCGGCTCCGGGAGAAGAGGCGACGTGCTGGAGTTCAGCCTGGACAGGGGACACGCGCTTGCCGGCGCGGCGCCCGCCCTTGAGCACGCCTGCCCCTGCGCCGAAACCGCGGGCCCCTGGTCCCCTGACGGAGGTGATGCGGTGGGGCGACTTCCTGACGCGGCACGCCCCCCTGTGGAGGGTCCTTACGGGCCTTGCCAAGGTGGCCAGAACCGACCTCAACGTCCTGCTCGCCGGAGAGACGGGCACGGGCAAGGAAGTGCTGGCCCGATCCATTCACCAGGAGAGCCCCCGGCGTTCCGGGCCCCTCGTCGCGATGAACTGCGGGGCGATCAGCAAGCGTCTCTTCGAGAGCACGTTTTTCGGGTACGAACGGGGAGCCTTCACGGGGGCGGTGGCGGAGGGGCGTAGGGGGCTGCTCGAGGGGGCAAACGGGGGCACCCTCTTTCTGGACGAGATCGGGGAGATGCCCCTGGACATGCAGGCGGGGCTGCTTCGGGTCCTGGAAGCCAAGAGCTTTCGGCCCGTGGGGTCGGAGCGTGAAGTTGCCGTGGACTGCCGGGTCGTGGCCGCTACCATCCGCCCCTTGCAGGAGTTGGTGGAGCAGGGGACGTTCCGCTCGGATCTCTACTATCGCCTGGCGGGCGCACGTTTCACCATTCCGCCCCTTCGAGAGCGCCGCGAGGACATCTTCCCCCTCGCCGAGCAGTTCGCCCAGGCCTTCTGTGCGCAGTACGACCTGCCCGAGAAGACGATCTCGCCGGAGGCGATGAAGGCCCTCGAGCACTACGACTGGCCAGGAAACGCCCGGGAACTGCGAAACGTGTTGGAGGCGGCCGTGGTGTGCAGCACCGGGGAGATCGGTCTGGCAGACCTGCCCGGGGAAGTTGCCGTCGCGCGCCCGGAAGCGGGCCGCTCCCCGTGCTGCCGGCCCGGGAAGGAAGAAGGCAGGACCAACAGCAGGAGGGGAAACAGACACAGCCTCCGAGAGCAGGAGCGCGACCTCATCCTGCGCGCCCTGGCTCGCTATGGAAAAGTCGGCCGTGTGGCCGAGGCTCTGGGAATCTCCCGGTCGACCCTGTACCGGCGCTTCGAGACGCTGGGGATAGACCATCGGCTGCTCAGTGCAGGACACAAGGACAGTCCAACGGGCGGCCGCCGAGGCGGTGCCACCGAGGGAACGTGAGGTGACGCGGTGACGATCTTGGAAACGGTGCGAAGCGGCGCAATTCCCCTGGAGGTTCAGGCTGCTGCCGCAGCAGAGAAGGTGGATCCGGAGAGCCTGGCGGAGGCGATCGCGCGCGGAGAAGCGATCGTCTGCAAGAACCGGCGAAGGCAAAACGCCCGGCCCCTTGCGATTGGGAAGGGACTGCGCACCAAGGTCAATGCCAACATCGGGACATCCAAGGACCAGATGGATCCCGACCTGGAACTGAAGAAGTTGCAGGCCGCCCTGGCAGCGGGCGCCGATACGGTCATGGACCTCTCGACCGGCGGCCCCCTGGTCGAGATCCGCCGGCGGATCCTCGCATCCTGCCCCGCGCCCGTGGGCACGGTGCCGATCTACCAGGCCGCGGTGCAGGCCGTCGAAGGCGGAAGGTCTCTTCTCCAGATGTCCGCCGACGACATCTTCCGGGTCGTGGATCAACAAGCCCGGGAGGGCGTGGACTTCGTGACCGTTCACTGCGGGATCACCCGCAAGGGCGTGGAGCACCTCCTGGACCAGCCGAGGCTGCTGGGGGTCGTCAGCCGAGGCGGGTCCTTCACGGTGGGGTGGATGCAGCACAACGACGCCGAGAATCCGCTCCACGAGCACTTCGACCGGCTCCTCGAAATCTGCCGGGCCCACGAGGTCGTCCTGAGCCTGGGCGACGGATTTCGCCCAGGTTCTCTCGCCGACGCGACCGATCGGGGGCAGATCCACGAACTGCTCGTGCTGGGCGAGCTCACCCGGCGCGCCTGGGAAGCAGGGGTGCAAGTCATGATCGAGGGACCGGGACACGTCCCCCTGGACCAGATCCAGGCCAACGTCCTGCTGCAAAAGCGCCTGTGCCACGGCGCCCCCTTCTACGTCCTGGGGCCGCTCGTCACGGACGTGGCCCCGGGCTATGACCACATCACCTCCGCCATCGGCGGCGCCATCGCGGCCATGGCGGGGGCCGACATCCTCTGCTACGTGACCCCGTCCGAGCACCTGGGCCTCCCCACGATCGAGGACGTCCGCGAGGGTGTCATCGCCTCGCGGATCGCGGGCCACGCCGCCGACGTGGCCAAAGGCGTGCCGGGCGCGCGGGAGTGGGACGACACCATGGCCAGGGCTCGGGCGGCACTGGACTGGGAACGTCAAATTCAGCTGGCCGTCGACCCAGCCCGTGCCCGCTCCATACGAGCGCGGTGCGCCCCCGCCGACGCCGAAGTCTGCACCATGTGCGGCGAGTTCTGCGCCATCAAGGTCAACCGCGGCCTGCGCGACGCCCAAAGCCTGGACGACACCGCATCCGCCCCGTGCAGGGCCGTTCAGGCCGGCTGAACCGCAGCCGATCCGGGCACCCTGCCTCGGGCTTCCCACGCCCCCGCCGGTTCTGCCGGCGGGGGCGTGCGCGTTGGACATCGGCGTACCACTCCGTGTCCGCCCGCTTGTGCGCATACGTGCAAACATGTTTCAGGATGGCATGCCCGGCGCCGGGCCGTTTCATGCAGGAACAAACGATATTTCGAGGCGGCACCGGGAGGGTCCATGGTGCAGGCAGACCCCACGTAGCCGGTGTTTTCGCACGGGGTCCCGGCGATCGCGAGCCCTCGGATCGGTGGCACACGCCTTGCTATCGATCCTGGGTGGCAAAAACACCGTTTCGTCTGTCCTCCGTAGAATGCGGACCATGACCACGGGGACAGCCGATTCCTGACAGGGAGATGAACCATGAACCTTGGCGACGGCCTCCGAATCAACTCCTGGAAGTATCCGAACAAGGTCGCTGTGGTCTTCGAGGACCGACGACTGACCTACGAGGAATTGAACCGGAGGGCAAACAAGCTTGCCCATGCCATGCTCCGCATCGGAGTGAAACGACAGGAAAAAGTTGCCCTTCTCATGCACAACAATCTCGAATTCATCGAGATGTACAACGGCCTCGCGCGCATCGGAGCGATATCCGTTCCTGTCAACTTTCGCTTGGTCGACAAGGAACTTACATACGTGATCGACAACTCTGATGCAATCGCTCTCGTCGTTGGCGACAACCTTCTGAAGTCACTCGACCTTAGCAAGATGTCGCGCTTGAGCAAGGAAAACATACTTGTTGTCGGTCCCGACGTGCCCGAGGGCTTCCAGTCCTATGAGGACTTCATTCAACAAATGCCCGACACCGAGCCCGAGGTGGAACTGAGCGAGGCGGACATCTTCTACTTCGGCTACACCTCGGGAACGACCGGATTTCCCAAGGGGGCCATGATCAAGACGCGAAACACCCTCGAGGTCGTCAAGAACGCCGTCCTGCGCAACGCCGGCCGCAAAGGCGTCGACATGACCCAGCGGGTATTCCTGGCGATCATGCCCCTGTGCCACTCCAACAGCATCTGGGCCACCCTGATCACCCTTTGGATGGGTGGGACCAACGTCGTCTTCCCGTCCGGCAAGTTCGACCCGGAAAAGGTCCTCTCGACGATCGCGAAGGAACAGGTGACGACCTCCTCCATGGTCCCCACCATGATCACCCGGATCCTCGACCTTCCCGAGGAGGTGCGGGCCCGCTACGACATCACGTCGCTCACGTCGCTCGGCAGCTCCTCGGCGCCCCTGCACACCAAAACCAAGGAAGCCGCCCTCGAGTTCTTCCGCAAAGCGAGCTTCAGCGAAGGATACGGCTCCACGGAGACGGGCGCACTCACGACGCTTCGTCACAAAGACCAGAAGCGAAAGGTCCGCTCCATCGGACTCCCCAACCCCGGCATCACCATCAAGCTCGTCGACGAGGACGGCAATCTCGTCACCGAGCCCGGCAAGATCGGCACCCTGTGGGCCAAGACTCCTGCGGCCTTCGCCGGGTACTACAAGGACCCGGAAAAGTCCAAGAGCGCCATCGACGGCGAGTGGGTCACCGCGGGCGACATGGCCTTTATCGACGAGGAAGGCTTCTATTTCCTGGCCGATCGCAAGAACGACATGATCATCAGCGGGGGAGAAAACATCTACCCGCTCGAGATCGAAGAGGTCCTGGTACAGCACCCGGCCGTAGCCGAGGTCGCCGTCGTGGGAGTTCCCAACGAGAAGTGGGGCGAGGAAGTCAAAGCCGTGGTGGTCCTCAAGGAAGACGCCCAGACATCGGAAGAGGAGATCCTGGAGTTCTGCAAGGGCAGGCTCGCGGGCTACAAGCGCCCGCGGTCGGTCGACTTTGCGGACGATCTGCCCAAGACCGCTACCGGCAAGATTCTCAAGCGGCTCGTCAAGCAAAAGTACTGGGCAGGACAGGAACGGATGATCTAGGAGGGTTTCCGTGGCGGCGACGTGGTCCCAGTACTTCGAGCGATTTCTCCAGGGCGACGTCCTGGCCACTGGGCGGTTGGCGAACCTCATCGAGAACGGCAATGACGCGCCCGAGAAGCACGAGCTCCTGCGGGCCTGCTCCCGCCTGCGCCGCAACGCGTACATCGTGGGGATCACCGGGGTGCCGGGGGCAGGAAAGAGCACGCTGATCGACACCCTGGGGTGCTGGCTCCTCGACCAGGGATACACCCTAGGCGTCGTCTGCATCGATCCGTCGAGCCCCTTCCGGGGCGGCGCGCTCCTGGGAGACCGGGTCCGATTCACGAACCTCAGCAAGCGCAAGGGATGCTTCATCCGCAGCATGGCCACCCGGGGACACCTGGGCGGCACCGCCTCCGCGGCCCGGGACGTGGTAGACCTCCTCCAGGCTTCCGGCAAGGAGATCGTGCTGGTGGAGACGGTGGGCGTGGGGCAGACCGAGGTGGAGGTGATCGGCATGGCCGACACCGTGGTGCTCGTGACCGTACCCGGCCTCGGCGACCAGATCCAGGTGGCCAAGGCCGGAATCATGGAGATCGGCCATATCTTCGTCGTGAACAAGGCCGACAACCCGGAGGCGGAGCAGGCCGTCCAGTCCTTGCGGCAGGACGTCGCGACCTACGCCGAGGGGAGCTGGATTGCGCCGGTCGTCCCGACGGTCGCGAGCCGGGGTACCGGGGTTCCCGAGCTCGGCGCCCACCTCATCGAGAGATACCGGCACCTGGTCGACACGGGGGAGATCGAGACCCTGCGCAAGGCCCGGCGGGCGAGGTCGTTGGACCGCCTGATGGAAGAGAGTTTCTCCCGTCTGGTCTCCGAGTATCTGACCTCCGACGAAGAGGGCAGCGCGATCCGCAGGGGGGTCGAGGAGGGAGACATCGACACCTATGATGCCGGACGCATGGTCTGGCAGCACCTGTTCCCGCAAATGGCCCACAAGGCCCGCCGGGCGGTCTCGGGAGCCGACGCGCCCGCCGCTTCGGGCAAACCGCCCCGGGACCGGGGAGGGCGCGGCAAGGAGGGGGCGGGAGTCCCTCCCGAGAGCCTTCCATCGCCACATCGTCGCCCGGTCAGCCCCCGACGGACCACCGACACCCAGACGCCCCGCGAAGAGATGGCAAACCCGAAACGCACGCAAAGAGGAGGCTAGAAATGTCGCTTTTCGATCGCAAGAGCCTGGACAAGGTCCACGAGGGGTACGAAGCCTGGCGGACACAGAGCGCCAAGGGGGTCGCGGACGAGGCAGGGTACCAGACCGAGTCGGGCATCCCCATGAAGCTCCTGTATACCCCGCTCGACGTCGAGCACCTGGACTACGGCCGGGACCTCGGGTTCTCGGGGCGCCCCCCGTTCGTCCGCGGGGTCTACCCCAACATGTACCGGGGCCGTCTGTTCACCCAGCGCCAGCTCGCGGGCTTCGGGTCCCCCGCCGACCTCAACAAGCGCTTCAAGTTCCTGCTCGCCCACGGCGCCACGGGCGTCAACACCCTCTTCGACCTCCCCACGATCCGGGGCTACGACTCCGACAGCAAGGAGGCCCAGGGCAACGTGGGAGACTGCGGCTGCTGCGTCGACTCCGTCATGGACATCGAGGAGCTCTACGAGGGGATTCCCATCGACCAGGTCTCGGTCTCGGTCGTGACGCACCTGCCCAGCACCACGACGGTCATACTGGCCATGTACGCCGTCGCCGCGGAGAAGCGGGGGATCCCCTTCGCCAAGCTGTCCGGCACGAATCAAAACGACTTCATCATGGAGACCTGCGTCGGCAGCGGACCCGAGACACTCCCGCCCCGGTCTTCCTTCCGCTTGCAGTGCGACGCGGTCGAGTGGTCCGTCCGAAACCTGCCCCGCTGGAACCCCATCAGCTACAACGGCTACAACCTGCGGGAGGCCGGCACCGACGCCGTGACCGAGGTCGGGGTCGCCCTCTCCAACGCCATTGCGACCTCGGAGGAGCTGATCCGGCGAGGCCTCGCCCCGGACGACTTCGGCCCGCGACTCTCGTTCTTCTGGGATCTCTTCAACGACTTCTTCGAAGAAATTGCCAAGTGCAGGGCGTCGCGCCGGGTGTACTACGAGATCATGAAGGACCGCTTCAAGGCGCAGAAGGAGCGGTCCATGCACATGCGCTTCCACGTCCAGACCGCCGGGATCACCCTGACCGCGGTGGAGCCGCTCAACAACGTGGCACGCTCCGCGATCCAGGGCCTGGCGGCCATCCTCGGCGGCGCCCAGTCCATGCACATCGACTCCTACGACGAAGCCTACTCGGCTCCCACGGAGGAGGCGTCCCTGATCTCCTTGCGGACCCAGCAGATCCTCGGCGTGGAGACCAACGTCGTGAACACGGTCGATCCCCTCGGCGGCTCCTATTTCGTGGAGTACCTGACGACCGAGATGGCCGACCGGATCAAGGCGTACATCGCCAAGATGGATCAGATGGGCGGGCTGGTGTCGGCAGTGGAGTCTGGCTGGATGCACCGGGAGATCGCGAATTACGCTTACGAGACGCAGCGGGCGATCGAGAGCGGAGACCGCAAGGTCGTGGGGGTGAACTACTTTCCGCAGGAAGGCCGGGAAGCCGAGCAGATCGAGGTCTTCCGATACCCCCCGAACGTCTGCGCCACCCAGGTGGACAAGCTGCGAACCCTGCGGGAGACCCGGAACAACGATCAGGTGAAGAAGTGCCTGAGCAAGCTGCGCGAGGCATGCCACACGTCCGAAAACGTGATGCCCTACGTCATGGACGCGGTGCGCGCGTTTGCCACGCTCGGCGAGATTCAGGAGGTGTACCGCCAGGAGTTCGGGCTCTGGAAGTTCCCCTTGAAGTAGACGATCTCCCTGTTCAAGAGCGAGGCCACAACGGAGGAGTAGACGATGGCAGACAAACCGAAGGTTCTCATTGCAAAACTCGGGCTCGACATCCACTGGCGCGGCGCCGTGATGGTGTCCCGGTTCCTGCGCGACGCGGGCGTAGAGGTGGTTTACCTGGGCAACAGCTTCCCCGAAGACATCGTCGACGCGGCGCTCCAGGAAGGCGTCCACGTAATCGGGCTGAGCACGCTGTGCGGCAATCACCTCACCCTCGGGCCCAAG
>JBFLZB010000093.1 GCA_040756475.1 Thermodesulfobacteriota bacterium | reverse complement strand
GCCTCGTCTACCTCTCGGAGATCCCCGCCTTCGCCTGCCGCTGGTGTGGTTGCTACTGGCAGGTTCAATCGCCCTCTCCCTTGGATGTGAAAGCGTCTGCCACGTGGTCACGGATTGGTCACGTACCCAGCGGGACCGCCAGGGACGCGCCAGGAAGAGACCGGCGGAAAAACCCCGAGTTTCCGCCATTCCCCCCAACCTTCGGGATGCTTCAAAACGCTCTGGAAGCCCCCGAGTCGTCTAACCCTCAAGGCTCACCACCTTCAGCGTGCGCAGGGGCCCCTCCACCTCGCCGTGGCTCAGGAAGACCAGGCCCGGGAGCACCTTTTCCGTGAGCTTGCGAAGCGGCAGCCGGATGGTGGGAGAGGTGAGCACCACGGGGGTGAAGTTCAAAAGCCCCGCGTCCTCGGCCGCCTGCCCCAGGGCCTGGAGCACCCGCTGGGCGAGCTTGGGCTCCAGGGAGAGGAAGGCGCCGTAATCGGTGCGCTGGAGGGCGCCCGAGAGGGTCTCTTCGAGGCGGTGGTCCAGGGCGATGACCGGGAGCTTGCCCTCCGCGTCCTGGTATTGCTTGGAGATGGCCCGCCGCAGCGCCGACCGGGCGTACTCGGTGAGGAGCTCCGGATCCTTGGTGCGGGGGGCGTAGTCGGCCAGGGTCTCGAGCACCGTGCGCAGGTCGCGCACGCTCACCCGTTCGCGCAGGAGGTTCTGGAGCACCTTCTGCACCCCCCCCAGGGAGAGCAGGCCCGGCACCAGCTCCTCCACCAGGGCCGGGGCCTGAACCTTGACCGCATCCAGAAGGTTCTGGGTTTCCTGGCGCCCCAGGAGCTCGTGGGCGTTTCGCTTGACGATCTCGGTGAGGTGGGTGGCGATCACAGTGGAGAGGTCCACCACGGTGTAGCCCCGCAGTTGGGCCTCCTCGCGCCGCTCCTCCCGCACCCACAGGGCCTCGAGGCCGAACGCCGGCTCCCGGGTGGGGATGCCCTCCACCCCGCCTTCCGCCAGGCCCGGGTTCATGGCGAGGTAGTGGCCCTCCTTGAGCTCCCCCCGGGCCGCCTCCACCCCCTTGATGAGGATGAGGTATTCGGTGGGGCGAAGCTGCAAGTTGTCGCGGATGCGGATGGGGGGCACCACGATCCCCAGCTCCAGGGCGATCTGACGCCGGATGGAGCGGATGCGCTCCAGGAGATCCCCCCCCTGGCCCGGGTCCACCAGGTGCAGGAGGCCGTAGCCCACCTCGAGCTCCAGCGCGTCGACCTGGAGGAGCTGGGTGACCTCCTCGGGGCCCTCCGGGGCCTTGGGCGTCTCCTCGGCGGCCTTGCGCACGGCGGCTGCGGCCTCCTCTGCCTCGGCGCGCTTGGTCTTCGTAAGGGCGTAAGCGGTGCCGCCCATGACCCCCGACAGCAGCGCGAAAGGCAGGAAGGGTAGCCCCGGCACCACCCCCAGCATCAGGAGCACCCCCGAAGAGATCCCCAGGGCAGCGGGCGCCTGGCCGAACTGGCGGGGCAGCACCTGCCCCAGGTTCGACTGGCTCCCCGCCCGGGTGATGAGGATGCCCGCCGCGGTGGAGATGATGAGGGCGGGCATCTGGGTCACCAGCCCGTCCCCCACCGTGAGGGTGGTGTAGTTGGTGACGGCAGAGGCCAGGGGCATGCCCTTCTGGAGCACCCCGATGATGAGCCCGCCCAGGATGTTGATTCCCGTGATGACCAGCCCGGCCACGGCGTCGCCCCGGACGAACTTGCTCGCGCCGTCCATGGCGCCGTAGAAGTCCGCCTCGCTCGAGATCTCCTGCCGTCGCCGTCGGGCCTCGGACTCGTCGATGAGGCCGGCGTTCAGGTCGGCGTCGATGGCCATCTGCTTGCCCGGCATGGAGTCGAGGGTGAACCGCGCGCTCACCTCGGCGATGCGGGTGGCGCCCTTGGTGATGACCACGAAGTTGATCACTACCAGGATGAGGAAGATCACGATGCCGACGACGAAGTTGCCCCCCACCACGAAGTCGCCGAAGGCGGCGATCACGCGGCTCACGGCATCGGGCCCGTCGTGCCCCCGCACCAGGATGAGGCGCGTGGAGCTCACGTTGAGGGCCAGCCGAAAGAGGGTGACGATGAGGAGCGCGCTGGGGAAGACCGAGAAGTCCAGCGGCCGCTCGGTGTACATCCCCAGGAGGAAGATGAGCACCGAGATGCTGATGTTGAGGGCCAGCAGGAGATCCAGGGCGAACTTCGGCAGGGGGATGACCATCAGGAACACGATGCTCATCACCCCCGCCGCGACGAGGACGCCGCTGTGGCGGCTCAGCAAACCCGAAGCGGTAGCGGCGGCCCCTCGTTCCATGGGGAGGTCAGGTATCCCAAGAAGGCGGGCTGGGTCGAAAGTTGTGATACCTTACCACACCGCTGCACGGCGCGGCAGGGCTATTGTGGGCGAGGGGTTTGCCCCCATCGAAATCGGTATCGGTATCGGTAGAGGAGGGTCCCATGCGGCGAAGCGACAAGAAGATGGCGGACCGCAGCGCGGTCGAGGGGGTCTTGGCCTCGTGCGCCGTGGGGCGCCTGGGCACCGTGGGACCGGACGGCTGGCCCATGGTGAAGCCGGTGAACTTCGCCTACGACCGCGGGCGCCTCTACTTCCACACGGCCCGGGAAGGCGAGAAGATCGATCACCTGCGGGCCGAGCCCCGGGTCTGCTTCGAGGCCCACCAGCCCGTGGCCTACGTGCGCCCCCGCGCCCAGGCCTGCGAGGCGGACTACCTGTTTCGAAGCGTCATCGCCCGGGGCCGGGCGGTCTTCGTGGAAGACCCGGAGGAGAAGCGGGAGGCCCTGGGGCTCCTCATGGACAAGTACGAGGGGCCGGGCCGCTGGCCGCCCCTGCCGGACGCCAAGGTCGCGGCCGTCGGCGTGGTGCGCATCGACGTGGAAGAACTCGTGGGAAAGGAACACCTGGGCAAGGGGCGCTTGCGGGAGCGGGCCGAGGCGGCGCTAAACGGCGTCGAGACCCTGCCGGTCGTGCTGGAACGGGAGTAGCTCACCCCATCCGCCGCAACCAGGACTCCAACATCGGGTCGACGACCTGTAAGGTTTCACCTTCCCCGTCCCCCGGGTGGCGCTAAGAGGTGGCGACGTGACGAAGTCCAGGAGAGAAACTGGAGTGGGTGTTGCTTCGGGGCGTCGGCCCACGGGTCTGACGCTTCGGGAGGTGCCTTTCTCGAGCCTGGTCCGCACGGCAAAGCCGCTCGTCGATGCCCGGCGGGAGTATGCCTCCCGTTCGGCCGAGGAGCGCCGAATGGCGGCGGACTTCCAGTATCACTGGCTGAGCAATCTCGGGTGGAGCCTCGTCGAGGCCGGGCGGCTGGAAGAGGCGGAGTCCGTACTGGAACAAGCTGTGGCTCTGGCCCCGCCTACCTACGAAATGGTCAGAGGAAACCTGGAGGAGGTTCGCCGGCTGCTGCGGGTTCGTGGGAGGGCGGCCAAGGCATAGCGGCGGCAGAGGAGGACGTGGGTACCGGCAAAGCGGCGCGCACGATGGGAGAGCGCCTGCGAGGCGCCGCCCTCAGGCGCTGCCCTGGGTGAGGCTCACCTCGAGCCAGAAGGTCTCCCCCTCCAGGGTGAAGGGGACGACCAGGCAGGGGCCCTTGCCCCGGTGCTCGATGGTGTGGCCCTTGCCCACGATGATCGAGGGGATGGCGATGCGAAACTGGTAGCCCTCCTGGGCGAGCACGGCCTTGGCGCCTCCGGCGATCATGTTGGCCAGCTCGCCCACGGCGTCGCGCACGTCTTCGTTGAGGTCCGGCGCCTCCTGTCCCACCATGTTGGCGTAAATTCGCTTTGCCAGGATGGCCGGGAAGGTTACCGCCACCGAGCCGGCGGCCTCACCGGCAAGACCGATGATCCCGCTGATGTCGCCCTGGGTCGCGATGCCGGCCTTGACGAAGGGCTTGCCCCGCTCGGGGCGCACGGCCGCCATGACCTCCAGGGCCTGGAGGGTGGCGGCGATAAACGGATTGATGAACGAGACGTTCATGCGGTGCCTCCCCCTCCCAACCTATCCCCCCACCACCTTCTCGATCTTCTCTTTGAGTGTCTCGGGCGTGAAGGGTTTGACGATGTAGTCGGTCACGCCCGCCTTGATGGCCTCCAGGATCTCCTTCTTGGCGGCCTCGGTGGTCACCATGATGATGGGGATCTCGGCGAACTTGGAGTTCGAGCGCAGGGCCTTTACGAACGTCAGGCCGTCCATCTCGGGCATGTTCCAGTCGGTGAGCACGAAGTCCACCCCGGCCATCTTGGCCAGGCCGTCCACCCCGTGCTCCGCCTCCACCACGTCGTTGTATCCGAGGCGGTTGAGCGTGTTCTTGATGATCCGGCGCATCGTGGACGAGTCGTCGACCGTGAGGATCTTCACTGCTGACCTCCTGGAAGTGCTGGCAATGGGCCGTTTGCGCCCCCTTCCCGGCGGCTGTACTGCCGGACGCGAGTACTGATCGTCCGGACCGGCGGAGAACTGGAGAGGAAAAAAGGAGGGAGGCTCCGAGCCGCCCCGGGGCTCACGCGTCCCGGTGCACCGCTTCGGGGGAGAAGGCCGGGACGCAGACCGCCACGTAGTCCGCCCCTTCGGAGTTCGGGGTGCTGTACTGCACCCACTCCCCCCGGGGGCAGATCACGGCCTGTCCCGGCCCCACGTCGAGGGTCTCGTCCCGGGAGGTCACCCGCAGGGTTCCCCGCAGCACCAGGGTGTATTCGTCGAACTCGGGGGTCTGGCCCGGCTCGACCCAGCCGCCGGGGCTGCGCATGCGGGCCACGCTCACCTGCTGGGTTCCGGTGCGGATGCGGCCCACGAACTCCCCGATGACCTTGGGCTTGTTGCCCGCGGCCTGGACATACGCGGGTTGGGGCACGAGAACGGGCATGCTCTCTCCTCTCCTTTGCCGGTCTGCTCGCGACGATTCCTTCACAGGCTCTCAGTCGGCCGTCACCACGAGAACGGGGCCGCGGCTGCCCCACGCCGGGTCCGCCGGGTCGACATCGCCCACCACCACGAGCACCCCGGCGGCGAGGTCGAAGGCTTCGGCGGCGGCGCTGGCGCCCGGGGCCGTCACCGCCTGAACCCCCGCCACGTAGCGGGCCGGGAGGTCGGCAGGGAGGCCGTCGAAGAGGAGCCCGAGGCGCTCGCGCACCAGCGCCGCGGGATCCTCGTAGCGGAAGACGTGGCGGTTCACCAGGGCCTCCCGGGCCTGGGCGACGTGGTGGGCGGGCAGCCCCGAGGTGGCCGCCTCCCGGGGGATCGTCGCCAGGAGCTCGAGCACCTGGGGGGCCGACTCCGCTCGGGTCGAGGCGGTCATCCCCAGGACGCCGAAGGTCGGCAGGGCCTGGTAGAAGCTCCCCACGCTGTAGGCCAGGCCGCGGTTCGAGCGGATTTCGCGCACGAGGAGCGACTGGAACCCCCCCGACCCCAGCACGTGGTCGGCCACGTCGAGGGCGTGGAACTCCGGGGCCGTGCGGGAGGGCCCCAGGCGGGCCCAGACGAGGGTGGTCTGGGGCAGCGGCCGGGGGACGAGCACCGTGCGGGGAGGGGGCTCCGCGGGGGGTGGCACGGGCGCAAACCCTTCCCCGCGCGACGGGAGGGATCCGAACCGCTCTTCGAGCCGCGCCAGGAGGTCTTGGGGCTCGAAGTCCCCCACTGCCCCGAACGCCCAGGCGCCCTCGGACACGACCCTTCGGTGCAGGGCCAGCAGGTCTTCCCGGACCACACGGCCCACGGTCGCGGCGGTGGGGATGAGGCCCCGGGGGTGCCCGGGGTACAGCGCCCGCCGCAGCTCCCGGAAGGCCAGGTCCTGGGGGCTGTCGACCTCCCGGCGGAGCCGCTCGGCCATCTGGCCCGCGGCCCAGGTCACCCGCTCTTCCCGGAAGGCGGGCTCGGCGAGCAGCGCCGCCAGCAGCTCCAGTCCCCGGTCCAGGTCTGCCGGCAGGGCCGAAAACGTCACCCACCCGGTGTCGCGCCCGAAGCCGAGCCGCAGCTCGATGGCCCGCTCTTCCAGGGCCTCGTCGAAGGCCTCGGGAGTGAGCGCTCCCGCCCCGCCAGTGCGCCAGGCGAGCGCGGCCACCTCGGCGAGCCCGGCCCGGTCGGGGGGATCGTAGAGGCTCCCGCCGCGAAACGAGGCGTAGAGACGCACCAGGGGGAGGTCTCGGTCCGGCAGAAGGAAGACCGGCGCGCCCCCGGAGAGGGCGCTCTGCGCCACCGGGGGCGGCCGAAAGGAGACGTCCGGGAAGCGGGCGGTGCGGGGATCGAGCGCCCGGGAGCCGGCGCAGCCCGACAGCCACAGCGCACTCGCCAGTGCCACCCCGACCAGGACAGGGGGAGCCCTCCGGGATGCCCGCACTCCTGCGGCCCGGTTCACGAGCCCCCTCCCGCCGGGCGCAGGACGGCCACGGTGCGGTTCTCCTCCACGAGGTAGGTGCGCACCACCTCGGCCACCTCTTCGGGGGTCACGGTGGCGAGCACCCCGGCGTGCTCCTCCAGGTAGCGCCAGTCCCCGGCCACTGCCTGGAAGTACGCCAGTTGCTGGGCGAGCGCCCCGTTGGAGAGCAGCGAGCGCACCCGGGCAGCCTCCAGGCGGCGCACCACCTTGGCGAGCTCCTGGGCCGAGGGCGGCTCCTGGGCGAGCCGCTGGAGCTCGCCCAGGAGGGCGGCTTCGGCCTCCTCGGGAGTGACTCCCGACACGGGGGTGAGGAAGACCGCGAAGAGGTTCGGATAGCGCGCCCCGGGCAGGCCGTTCACCGCGCTCGCCGAGGCGGCAATCCGGCGGCGGTCCACGAGCTCGCGCACCAGGCGCGAGCTGCGCCCGTCGGAGAGCACGGCGTCGATCACATCGAACACGTAGTCGTGGCGGTGAGGCAGGGTCGGCTTGTGAAACGCCACGACGAGGCGGGGCTCGGCGCCGAAGCGCACCTCCACCCGCTTGGGGCCCGTCTGGGGGGGCTCCTGCGTGCGATATCCGCTCCCCGCGCCCCGGGCCGGCAGATTCCCGAAGTAGCGCTCCACCAGGGCGAAGAAGGACTCGGGCTCCACGTCTCCCACGGCGGCGACTACGCAGTTGTCGGGCCCGTAGTGGCGCTCGTAGAAGGCCCGGGTGTCGGCGATATCGAGCACCGCCAGATCCGAGGGCCAGCCGATGACCGGATCCCGGTAGGGGTGGGCGGAAAAAGCCGCGGAGAGGAGCGCCTCGTAGAGCCGGCCGCCGGGGTCCGAGCCATAGCGCTGGGCGCGCTCTTCCTGCACGACCTCCCGCTCCACGTAATACTCCCGCAGCACCGGGTCGCGCATGCGCTCGGACTCGATGCGGGCCCAGAGCTCCAGGCGGTTGGAAGGCAGGCTCACGGTGTAGCTCGTGAGGTCGGTGCTCGTGGAGGCGTTGAAGCCCACGGCCCCGTTGCGGGAGTAGAGGGCGTCGATCTCGTCCTTCACCACCAGGGGCCGGTGGGCTTCCTGGAGGGCGGCCAGGCGGGCGGCGTGCTCCTCCAGACGCGCGGGGTCGGCCCCCGGTCCCTTGCGGCGCTCCGCGTCCAGGGCCCGGCCCGCGGCCTCGAGGTCGCGCAGCAGGGACTCCTCTCGGCGCCAGTCCGCCGTGCCCAGGGTGCGGGTGCCCTTGAAGAGCATGTGCTCCAGCAGGTGAGCGGTACCGGTCTGGCCGGCGGGCTCGTCCACACCCCCCACCCGGAAGGTCATCTGGAGGCTCACCGTGGGAGAGGCGTGCCGGGGGAGCACGAGCACGGTGAGCCCGTTGGCCAGGCGGTGCTCGGCCACCCGCCCCTCCAGGCTGCCCGCCGGAGAGGCCTCGGCGAGGCCGGGGGCGGCAAGGAGCAGCCAGGCGGCGGCCGCTGCGGTCAGTACTGGGCGCAACTTCCACCTCCTCGGTCCAGAAACGCTTCCCTGCTCGCCGGTCGAAATCGCCATCGACATCGCGATCGGAGTCGGGGTCGATTTCGATATCGATATCGATTTCCCGCGCGGAAGCGTGAAGGATGGTTCCAGGATCTTGCCTCTCGACGATGGTGTGGCCGGTACCATCCTACGCACGCGGCCCCGGTTCGCGCAACGCCTGGAAGGGCGCAAGGCAGGCGTGCTACCCTTGCGCCGCCCAGCCCGAGCCCGCCACCGGAGGGGAGCGCCATGTCCCAGGAGACTTCGCCAGCCAGACCGCCCGCGCCCGCGGGGCCGGAACCTTCCGCCCCCCTGCGCCGGGAGCTCGACGAGATCCTCTCGGTGCGCGGAGACGCCCGGGAAGAGCGGCTGCTGGCCTCGCCCAACCTGGGTGCCTTGGTGGCCCACATGCCCCCCGAAGAGCTCTACTTCACCCTCAAGGAGCTCGACCCGGAGAACGTGCCCGAGGTGCTGCGCCACGCCCGCAGCGAGCAGGTGGAGTTCGTGCTGGACCTGGAGCTCTGGAAGAAGGACCGCTTGCGCCCCGAGCGGGTGCTTCCCTGGCTCGAGCGCCTCCATTCCTGTGGAAGGGACGCGCTCGGACGGTGGCTTCGCCGGCTGGAGCTCGGCACCTGGGTGCTGCTGCTCAGTCGGGTGGCGGCCGTGCACCTGGCCGAAGAAGACAGCGACCCCCTCCAGGACCTCCCCGGCCGGGCGCCGTTTACCCTGGAGGGGCGCTATTACGTGGCCACCTCCGCCCAAGCCGAACCGGTGGTGAAGGAGATCTTCCAGACCCTGCGGGCCGCCGATCCCGATCGGTACGCCCGGGTCGTGGAGGCCCTCCTGCGCGACGTGGACTCCGAGCTGGAGGAAGGCGAGTACGAAGACCGGCAGCGCCGCCTCGCCCTGCGCGGCTTTCCCGAGTGGGAGGAGGCCCTGGAGGTCTATGCGCGCATCGACGCGGCCGGGCCCGAGCAGTTGCCCCGGAAACCCGGCGCGCCGGTCCGGGATTCGGAGATCGCCTCCGAGGCCTCGCCCCGCTACCCGGTGACCCTGCCCGCCTCGGCACCCGACTTCTTCCTCCATGCCCTGCGGCGCGTCTCCCAGGGGCCTGCGCTCGACGGGCTCTGGGCCGAGCTGGCCTATCTGACCAACAAGGTCGCCGTGGCCGACGGACACGACCTGGACCACCTGGACTCCTTCCAGGGGGCTCTTCGCAAGACGACTGCCTACGTCTCCATCGGCCTCGAGGCCCTGTGCGGCGCGGACGAGGGGCAGGCCGCGCGGGTGCTGGAAGAGCACTGGCTCCAGCACCTCTTCCGGGCGGGGTGGACCCCGATCCGGGCGCTGCGGGCCCAGGCCCGCAAGCTCTTCGACAAGGGCTGGCCCCAGGGGCACAAGGAGCGCCTGCTCTTCCTCGACCCTCCCCTGCCCGAGATCCTGGAGGGCCTGCTCCGGGCCCATCCCTTGTGGTACGCCGGGGAAGGCGAGGTCCCGTCCTACCGTACCTTCCGCACCCTCACCGAGGTGCGGCGGGCCGAGCGCGCCGTGGGGCAGGCCGGCTTCCTGGGCCGATTCCTCTTGAGCTCCGTGGATCTTCACCTGGGAGATCTTGGGCAGGCGCTCACCCGCCTCGACACCGAGAACCTCAAGGGGAGCACCGTGTTCCTCACGGCCCTGGTGAACGCCGCCCTCGACCGCTCCTTCCGCTTCGCCCCCGTGGAGCGGGGGGCGGTGCGCCGGGGTCTGGCCCGGGTCTGGGCGTCGGAGACCCCTCCCCGCCGGGTGAAGCCCGGCCTGGACGACACGGCCGTGGAGTGGGCGAAGGCCCTGGGAGACCTCACCTCGGCGGAGGAGGGCTACCTGCGGGAGTTCGTGGGGAGCTGTTTCTCCCTCCTGGAGGAGCAGTTCGGCCACCTGGCCGAGGACGAGGTGCCCGACCCCCGGTTTACCCGGGGTCTGTGGATCGCCTGAGAGCCTGGGAAAGAATCGTCGCGGGCAGACCGGGGTGCGCAACGAAGAAATCCGGGCGCGCACCAGATTGTTTCACAGGCTCTGAGCGGATGCCACCTCAGGGGGCGGCGGTCAGGGGCCAGAGCACGGGCAGCAGCGCCATCGCCACCCCGAAGAGCAGGAGGATGAGCGGGGTGCCCACCTTGAGGAAGTCCCGGAACCGGTATCCGCCCGGGCCCATGACGAGGAGGTTTACGGGGTGGCCCAGGGGCGTGGCGAAGGTCATGGAGCACCCGAGCACCACGGCGATGCCCACCGCCCGGGGCTCGACTCCCAGGGAATCGGCCGCCAGGATCGCCACGGGCGCCACCACGGCCGCCACCGCCACGCCGCTCATGGTCTGGGACAGGAGAGCGGAGAGGGCGAACGCCGCTGCGGCGAGGACCAGGGGGCCCGCCGCCCCGAGCCCCCCGGCCAGACCATCGGCCAGCAGCGCCGCCGCCCCGCTCTGCACCATCGCCGTGCTCACCGGGAGCATCCCGGCCATGAGGAAGATCACCCGCCACTCCACGGCCTGGTAGGCGAGATCCGCGGAGATCACGCGGGTGAAGATCATGAGGAGGGCGCCGGCCAGCACCGCAAGCGGCGCGGGGGGCCACCCCAGGAACAGGCACGCTAGAGTCGCGGCCATGATGCCCAGGGCCAGCCCCGCCTTTGCCGGACGCCGGGGCGGAGCCACGCCCGACTCCAGGAGGATGAGGTCCGGCTCGGCCCGGAGCACCGGGATCCGCTCCCGGGGTCCCTGGAGGAGCAGGGCGTCTCCGAATTGGAGCTCCAGGTCCCGAAGGCCCGTCCGGGTAGGCTTGCCGGCCCGCCACAGGGCCAGCACCGTCATCCCGTACTTCTCCCGAAATTGGGCGCCCGCAAGGGTGCGCCCGATCAGGGCCGAGCGCGGGGAGAGCACCGCCTCCACCACGGCTATGGTCTCGGACTCCAGGTCCTCCTGGGGACCCAACGGGGCCTCGAAGGAGACCAGGCACTGCGCTCCCTCGGCCTGCTCCAGTTCCTCCCGCCTCCCCTCCAACAAGAGCACGTCGCCGCCTCGCAGCACGTCTGCGGGGCCCGGGGAGAGGGAGACGCGACCGCCCCTCTCCACCGCTACCACCGTGGCGCCGCACAGCTCCCGGAAGCCGCACTCGGCCAGGGACCTGCCGTCGAGGGGAGAGCCGGAGGCCACCCGCACGCGAAAGAGCCGCTCCCCCAGCCGGTATACCCCTACCAGGTCTCCCGGCGACGGGGGCGCCGCCCGTGCTGCCTCGGCGGGAGTCTGCTTCGGGAGCAGACGCACTCCCAGAAGCCCCATGTAGGCGACGCCCACAACCACCAGCGGCAGCCCCATGGAGAAGAAATCCAGCAGGCCGTAGCCCCGGTGCCCGTGCTCCCGGAGAATGTCGCTCACGACCACGTTGGTGGTGGTGAGCAGCGTCGCGGTGCCCCCCAGGATGGTCGAGAAGGCCAGCGGCATGAGGATGCGCGAGAGGGAGACCCCCGCCCGCCGGCCGGCGCTCGACGCGGCGGGCAGGAGGAGCGAGGCCGCCGCCACGTTGTTCATGAAGAGCGCGAGGAACGAGCCGGCCATCATCACCACCGCAGCCAGCCGCCCCTCGCTCTTGCCCCCGAGGCGCAGGAGCAGCGCGCCGACCCGGTCGGTCACGCCGGTGAGCCGCAGGCCCTCGGCGAGCACGAAGATGGAGACGATGATCGCCACCGCCGGGCTCCCGAAGCCCGAAAAGGCCTGCTGCGGGGTGAGAACTCCGGAGAGCCCCAGGGCGGCCACCACCAGGAGCGCCACCAGGTCGGAGCGCACCCGTTCGCTCAGGAAGAGCGCGATGGCGGCGGCGAGGATGCCGAAGGTAAGCAGGGTGTCGGCGTTCATGGGCCGGGCCAGTGTCCCGAAGACCGGCCCCGGACGCAAGGGGGCTGCCCAACCTGGATTCAGCATCTGGGCGGAGAGCGGGTTCGGGGAACCCCTAGGCTGCGCCTCGGGCCTCTTGATGCAACCACAAAGACACGAAGGCACAAAGGAGACCGCTTTGTCTTGGAATTTGCCGGGGGAGACCGCGACTCTCTGGAGGAATGGGCACGTGGGGAACGGCGGGGGTACGGCCCGGGAGGAACGCAGATAGGGGTGAGGAAGAGCCGTTCTCAGGGCGGGAAGGAAGAGACGGCAGCGGGGGGGCCGGCAGACGCAGGAGAATGGGCACGGGGTGGGGTCCATTCTCCTGCGTCCATGGCCCCTTCCGCCGCGGTGGACCTCGGGAACGAGAGCCGTATCCGGGTGCCCCGGTTCGGACGGCTCACCAGCAGGACCTGGCCACCCATGGCCTGGATCAGGGTCTTCACCACGTAGAGCCCCAGGCCGCTTCCCGCCTCGCCGCCGGCTCCGCGCCCCCGATAGAACCGCTCGAAGACGCGCGGCTGCTCGTCTTCCGGGATACCCGGCCCGTCGTCCCGAACCTCTACGTAGGTCTGCTCACCGTCCCGGCCCCAGGCCACTCCCACCGTGGCGCCCGGAGGGCTGTAGCGCACCGCGTTTTCCAACAGGTTCGAGAGGCACACCCGAAGCGCCAGGGGATTGGCGCGGGCCAGGGCGCCGGGCCCCGGGGAGGCCGGTGCGAACCGCACGCCCTTCTCCTCGGCAACCGCCCGGTGGAGGTCGGTCACGGCCCGGACCGCGTCTGCCGGGTCGGTGTCGTGGCAGGGCAGCTCCAGGGCGCCGGCCTCCACCCTGCGCAAGAGGAGCACCTGCTCGGCCAGGGCGCCCAGGTACTCGGAGGCGCTCCGGATGACCCGGGCGTACCGCGCCGAGTCTTCCGCAGACCCGGGCCTGGCGGCGAGCCGGCCGGAAAATCCCCCGATCACCAGCATCTTGTTTCGCAGTTCGTGGAAGAGGAGGCTCTGGAGGTCGGTGTCGGCTCGGCGGGCCTCTTCGGACCGGTCCAGGCGCCGGGAGAGATCCCGGGTTTCGCGGCGGCGGCGCAGGTGCCCCTCGATCCGCAGAAGGACCTCCTTGACGGAAAAGGGCTTGGGCACGTAGTCGTCCGCCCCGAGGGCCAGACCCCGGATCCGGTCTTCGGCCGAGCCCAGGGCCGTCACGAGGATGACCGGGGTCGAGGCGATCACCCGGTCCGGGTGGGAGCGGATCATGCGGCAGATCTCCCACCCGTCCAGGTCGGGCAGGAGGACGTCGAGCAGGATCAGGTCGGGCCGCCGCTCCGCCACGAGGCGGCACGCGGTGAGGCCGTCGGGGGCGAGCAGGACCTGGTAACCAGACTTCTGGAGGTTGAACTCCAGTATGTCGGCGACCTCGGGCTCGTCCTCGACGACGAGCACCGTCGGGCGAAGTTCGGCGCAATCCACGGGGGGGCTCACTTGCCCCAGAGGTCCCGCTGACCCGTGAACGGGTGGGGCTTGAGGCTCGTCAAGAGCTTGACCAGGTACAGGGTGCAGTCGCCGTGGTCCGGCGTGGCGCAGCGTCGGTCCGCGTTGCGCTTCTCCCGCCCCGCCTCCCGGGGCGCCGCGCCGCAACTGCCGGATGCCGGCTCCCGAAAGGGACAAGCCCTTGCCTCGGCGCTCGCCGCCGGTCCTCCTTGCTGACCCATGTCCTGCGCCTCCTTCGTCTCTCACCCAGGTTCGATGCGCCCAGGGTAGACCCGTCTTGTTACGGGGGAGTTACGCGTCTGTGAATGCTTGGGGAAGGCGCGCTCGCCATCGCTCTTCGCCCCTTTCCGGGCGCGGCTCCGCCCGACGGCCTGGAAGGTGGGCCGGCGCAGGCCCTTCGCCCCGGGGTGACGCGGCCGGCTGGCTGGGGTACCGTGGTGGCCACGCGCGTTCCGTTCCCGCGCGTAACCCGGCCGGAGGGATCCCGAAGCCCATCGAACCTGCACCTCGGAGGGAGCACCGTGGCTCTTCCACCTAACAAGACCAAGGTCGTGTGCACCATCGGCCCGGCGTCGGATGCGCCCGAGACCATCGAGGCCCTGCTGCGGGCCGGCATGAACGTGGCCCGGCTCAACTTCTCCCACGGGGACTTCGCCGGCCACGCCGAGGTCGTCGTGCGGCTGCGGGCGGCGAGCCGGGCGGTGGGGCGGCGACTCGCCCTCATGGCCGACCTGCCGGGGCCCAAGATGCGGGTCGGGCGCATCGACCCGGAGCCGGTGGAACTACGCGCGGGCGAGGCTTTCGTGCTCACGACGGAGGAAAGGAACGGGGATGGGGGGCGGGTTTCGGTTTCCTTTGCCCGCCTCCCCAACGTGGTGGCGCCGGGGGACACGCTCTTCCTCAACGATGGGGCGATCCAGCTCCGGGTGGAGGCAGTCGTGGGGGACGAGGTGCGGTGCACCGTGGTGGTGGGGGGCGAGCTGAGCTCGCGCAAGGGTTTGAACCTGCCCGGGATCGACCTGGGGATGAGCGCCTTCACCGACCACGACCGGGAGTGCCTGCGGTTCGCCCTGGAGCAGGGGGTGGACGCGGTGAGCCAGTCCTTCGTGGCCTCGGCCGACGACGTGCGGGCGGTGCGGGCCGCGGCGGCCGAGCTGGGGTACCAGCCCTTCGTCATCGCCAAGATCGAGCGGGCCGGGGCCCTGGAGAACCTGGAGGAGATCCTGGAGGCGGCCGACGGCATCATGATCGCCCGGGGGGACCTGGGGGTGGAGATCCCCATCGAGCGCATGGCCCTGGTGCAGAAGGACCTGATGGGCCGCGCCAACGTGCTGGGGAAACCCGTCATCACCGCCACCCAGATGCTCGAGAGCATGACGGCCAACCGCCGCCCCACCCGGGCCGAGGCCACCGACGTGGCCAACGCCATCCTGGACGGCACCGACGCCGTCATGCTCTCGGCCGAGTCGGCGGTCGGGCGCTACCCCGTGGAGGCGGTCCGGATGCTCGTCCGCATCGCCGCCGAGACCGAGCCGCACCTGGCGGGGGCGAGCGTTCGCGAGGCCATTCGCGCCCGGGACCGGGACCGGGCGGTGAGCCTGGCCGATCTGGTCTCCCTGAGCGTGGAGAGGGCCGTGGCGCAGGTCACTCCTGCGGCAATCATCGTCCCCACCCATAGCGGCTACACGGCCCGCAACCTGGCCCGATTCCGGCTGCCGGTGTGGATCACCGCGGTGAGCTCGTCGGAGACCACCTGCGCAGGGCTCCAGTTCTCCTACGGCGTGTGGCCGGTGCGCACCCCGGACCACCCCGACGACTGGAACGACTTCGCCCGCACCTGGGTACGGGGCCACGGCCTCCCGGGCGACCTGGCCATCGTCACCGAGGGCCCCTCGCGGCGCCACCCCGACGCCAACAACCGCATGGAGCTCCTGGATCTCTCCCGGCCGTAAGAGGGTGTCTGCGAGGGCGGACCCCGCAACGGGCCGGCAGGTGCGGCGTGACAGGTTCGGGGGCGACGGGGTCAGGAGCGGGGCCCGGCGGCGCCGGACGGCTCAACGAGGTCGTTTCAAAGCAGGAAGCTCGAAGGGCTCGTTGCCCCGCGGTCCCCGGCGGGCCCGCAGGCGCTCCGGGGACGTCTCGCCGAAGGTGCTCAGGAAGGCGAGGTAGTCGACCTCCTGGCGGGCGGCGGCCGTAGACGCCCGCCGCAGAGCGTCCACGTCCTCGGGTGTCGTGGGGAGATCCCGCTCAAGATCCACGGCCCTTCACTCCCTCTTCGATCTCGCGGAAGCGCTCGCCCAGGCCGTACCGCTCGAACGACGCCCGCACCTCGTCGCGCTTCACCTCGGGCAGCCCCAGCAGGAACTCCACGTCGGCCAGGTCGCGCAAGGCCCGCTCCGGGGCGTTCTTCACGGCAAAGGCCTTCATGGCCGCCAGGTGCTCGGGGCACGGCACGGGAAAGGTCCGACCCTGCAAGACGAGGAGCTTCCGGGCCGCGGCGAAGAGCTCGTCTGCGGTAGTCCCCCCCACGTACACGAAGTCCACCCGGCCCAGCGCTCCCAGGGGGTGGACGTGGTTGGAGTAGCCCGGGGAGACATGGAGCGCCTCGTACCCCAGCCCCTCAAGGAACGCGAGCGTTCGGGACTGCCCCTGGCTCTCCGAGACCAGGTCCAGGTCGGCCGTCGCCCGGGTCAGGCCGTAGGCGTGCAGGGCGAACGCCCCCACCACGGCGTACCGAACGCCCTCGCGGGTGAAGAAATCGTCGAGCGCACAAAGGACCTTGAAGTAGTTCACGCGCCCCCAACCGCTGCTTCGGGTCGATCCAGGCGCTGACCTTACCACAAGGGCGGCCCTTCAGGCAGCAGGCCCCCGTGGGGAGGTCTGAAGCCGCCCGCCCAACCCCCCGCGTCTCCTTCAGCCGGACACTCTGAAACCAGCAAGCCCTTCCGGAGGGCATCGCAGAGCATTCCAGTCGGGTCCGGGGCGCGCTATCATGCGCCGTCCCCCGAGCCGAGCCAGGAGCCTGCCATGCCGACCTTCCGCGAACGCCTCGCCCGCCTCTCCCCACCCCAGGCCATCCGCCTCCTGGGCCCCCGCGGAGCCGAGCTCCTCCGGGCCGGGGGGAAGTTCCCCGTGGACCTCGACACCCAGGTGCGCCTGACGGACGAGAAGCTGCGCGTCGAGCTGCCCGGCGCCGTGGCCACGGTGGCTGCGGCGCCCCGGGGGACGGTGCGGATGTGGTGCACGGCGTGCCCGGGCCGGTGCGAGCACCTGGGGGCGGCCTTGTCCCTGGTGCTGGAGGAAAAGGTCGCCCTGGGCCTCGCGGCCGAGCCCGCGGCCGCGCGGGAGCCGGAGGACGGAGCCAAGCCCCTCACCGACGACGAGCTCGTGGCCCGGGCCCTGGCGGACCGCGAGGAGCGCGCCCGCACCGAGCCCATGGAGGTGCGCCCGGCCGAGACGGGGACCCCCTGGACCGACTACGCGGTGACGAGCTCGGCTTCGGGGAAGACCTACCGGGTGGCCCTGCGGGGTATGAAGCGGGGCGACTCCTACTGCTCGTGTCCCGACTTCCGGAAGAACACCCTGGGCACCTGCAAGCACGTGCTGCGGGTGCTGGCCGAGGCCGAGGCGCGCAACCCGGCCGCCGCCCTGCGAAGGCCCTGGGTGCCCGACGGCCTGGCGGTGCACCTGGCGTATGGCGAGGATCTCCAACTGCGGCTCCTGGTACCCCCCGGCCTCGACCGGGCCGCTGCCGCCCTCGTGAAGCCGATCCAGGGCCGGGCCATCGGCGACCCGAAGGACCTCCTGGTGCGCCTGCGGCGGCTCGAGGCCCTGGGCTGCGAGGTTACGGTCTACCCCGATGCCCAGGAGTACCTGGACGAGGCTCTCAGCCGGGCGCGCCTCCGGGCCGTGGCGGCCGAGATCCGGCGCGACCCGGCGAGCCACCCCCTGCGCACGGCGCTCCTCAAGACGCCGCTCCTGCCCTACCAGCTCGACGGCATCGCCTTCGCCGCGGGGGCGGGCCGGGCGATCCTGGCCGACGACATGGGCCTCGGGAAGACCATCCAGGGCATCGGAACCGCTGAGCTCCTGGCGCGGGAGACCGGCGTCTCCCGGGTGCTCGTGGTCTGCCCGGCTTCGCTCAAGGCCCAGTGGGCGGCGGAGGTGGAGCGCTTCTCGGACCGCACGGTCCAGGTGGTGCTGGGGAGCGCTCCGGAGCGGGCGGCCCAGTACCGCGGTCCGGCCTTCTTCACCGTGGTCAACTACGAGCAGGTGCTGCGGGACTTGAAGGAGGTGGAGGCGGCGCCCTGGGACCTGATCGTCCTGGACGAAGGCCAGCGCATCAAGAACTGGGAGGCCAAGACGAGCCGCGTGATCAAGGCCCTGCGGTCCCGCTTCGCCCTGGTGCTCTCGGGCACGCCGCTCGAGAACCGCCTGGACGACCTGTTCTCCGTGGTGGAGTTCATCGACGACCGGCGCCTGGGGCCCGCCTTTCGGTTCTTCCACCGCCACCGCGTGACCGACGAGCGGGGCAAGGTGCTGGGGTACAAGAACCTGGACGACCTGCGGGGCAAGCTCGCTCCCGTGCTCCTGCGGCGCACCCGGGCCCAGGTGATGAAGGAGCTCCCCCCCCGGACGACCGAAGTGCGGCGCATCCCCCCCACTGCGGAGCAGCTCGAGATCCACGACGGCCAGCAGCGGGTCATCTCGAGCATCG
>JBFLZB010000092.1 GCA_040756475.1 Thermodesulfobacteriota bacterium | reverse complement strand
GAAGGCCGCCGGGGTGGAGCCCGCGGAGGGGCAGGGGGTCCGGGTCCAGCTCGAGCACCGCATGGAGGCCCTGAAGAAGGCCCGGGGGTGCACCTCCGACACCCAGCTCACCGCCGGGGATCTGGAAGCCCTGTGCGGCGAGTTCCGGGAGCTGGTGCGAAGGGTGCTCGGCGTGCCCTTTCCCGACGACGCCCGCGAGCAGCTCTGGGGGGCGGTGGGGGCCGTCTTCCAGTCCTGGAACGGCAAGCGCGCCGTCCACTACCGACGCATCGAGGGCATCCCCGACGACTGGGGCACGGCGGTGAACGTGCAGGCCATGGTCTTCGGCAACCGGGGGGAGACCTCGGCAACGGGGGTGGCCTTCACCCGCAATCCCGCCACGGGGGAGAACGTCTTCTACGGCGAGTGGCTGCCCAACGCCCAGGGGGAGGACGTGGTGGCGGGCATCCGCACCCCCGACGCCATCAACGATTCCTGCAAGACCGAGACGAACCGGCACCTGCCCACCCTGGAGGAGGCCATGCCCGCGGCCTACGCGGACCTGCTGCGGATTCGGGCAAACCTGGAGAGCCACTTCCGGGACATGCAGGACATCGAATTCACCGTGGAGGAGGGGCGCCTGTGGATGCTCCAGACCCGCACCGGCAAGCGAAACGGCCCCGCGGCCGTGCGCATGGCGGTGGAGATGGTGGGCGAGGGGCTCATCACACCTCGGGAGGCCGTGGTGCGCGTGCGCCCCTCCCAGCTCGACGAGCTCCTCCACCCCATGGTGGACCCGGCCCGGGAAGTGGACGCCGCGCCTTTCTGCAAGGGGCTCCCGGCCGGCCCCGGGGGCGCCGTGGGCAAGATCGTCCTCACGGCCGACCGGGCCCAGGAGCTCGGGGCGCGGGGTGAGCAGGTCGTCCTCGTCCGGGCCGAGACGAGCCCCGAGGACGTGCACGGCATGCACCTGGCACAGGCCATCGTGACGGCAAAGGGGGGCATGACCTCCCACGCGGCCCTGGTGGCCCGGGGCTGGGGCAAGACCTGCGTGGTGGGGTGCGCCGCCCTCGACATCGACGTGGCCGCCGGCACGGTGACGGCGGGCAAGACCGTGCTGCGCGAGGGCGACGTGGTCACCGTCAACGGCACGCGGGGTGCCGTCTACGCGGGGGAGCTCCCCCTCATCGTCCTGGATCCCGAGAAGAACGAGGTGCTCGCCCGGTTCCTGGCCCACTGCGACGGGGTGCGGCGGCTGGGGGTCCGGGCCAACGCCGACCGCCCCGAGGACGCCGCCCAGGCCCGGCGCTTCGGGGCCGAGGGCATCGGACTCACCCGCACCGAGCACATGTTCTTCGGGGAGGAGCGCATCCGGGCCATGCGGGAGATGATCCTCGCCGAGACCCCCGAGGAGCGCGCCCGGGCCCTGGACAAGCTCCTGCCCTACCAGAAGGAGGACTTCGCCGGGCTCTTCCGGGCCATGGAGGGGCTCCCGGTCACCGTGCGGCTCCTGGACCCCCCGCTCCACGAGTTCGTGCCCCACGAGGAGGAGCAGATCGCCGAGCTCGCCCGCACCATGGGCAAGGACCCGGAGGCCGTGCGAGCCCGGGTGGAACAGCTAAACGAGCTCAACCCCATGCTCGGGCACCGGGGGTGCCGCCTGGGGCTGAGCTACCCCGAGATCACCCGCATGCAGGCCCGGGCCATCCTGGAGGCGGCGGCCGAGCTGCGCCAGCAGGGGGTCGACGCCCGGGCCGAGATCATGGTGCCGCTGGTGGGCCACGTGGCGGAGCTTGCGGACCAACGGGCCCTCATCCTGGAGGTGGCCGAGGCCGTGAAGGCCGAAAAGGGTGTCCCGGACCTGCCCTTCCTGGTGGGGACCATGATCGAGGTGCCCCGGGCCGCCCTCACCGCGGACCGCATCGCCGCCGAGGCGGAGTTCTTCAGCTTCGGCACCAACGACCTGACCCAGATGACCTGCGGGTTCAGCCGGGACGACGCGGGCACCTTCCTGCCCCTCTATGTGCAGAAGGGCATCTACCCCGAGGACCCCTTCCAGAGCATCGACCAGGAAGGGGTCGGGCAGCTCGTGAGCGTGGGTACCCAGCGGGGGCGGGCAGCGCGGCCCGGCCTCAAGGTGGGGGTGTGCGGAGAGCACGGGGGCGACCCCGACTCCATCGCGTTCTTCCACCGGGCAGGGCTCGACTACGTCTCGTGCAGCCCCTTCCGGGTGCCCATCGCGCGCCTGGCCGCGGCCCAGGCTGCGGTGTCCGGGGCATAGGCCGCCGTGGGGAGTTTGGCCCCTCGGGCCGGGGTCCGCCGTGAGGGACGCTCGGGCGCTCCGGCTCTCCCCCCTGGCATCGCCCAGAAGGCCTCGCGCGGGTGCGGCGGGTGTCACCCGGGAGAGGACTCCTCCTGGACCGCCGGGGCGGTGGAGGGTTGGAGATGATCGGGGCCGGGGCTGCCAGGCCTCTGGTTTTCGTGGTGGACGACGATCCGGCCATCCTCCCCCTCCTGGAGGCGGTGCTCGAGCAAGAGACGTTGCGGCTCGAAGGGGCCTCCGGCGGCCAGGAGGCCCTGGACCGCATCGAGGAGGGCCTGGTCCCCGATCTCTTGATCCTCGACGTGATGATGCCGATGATGGGCGGGCTCCAGGTGCTCGAGCGCCTCAAGGACCGGCCCGAGTTCGGCCAGGTGCCGGTCATCCTCCTCACGGCCCGCAGCAGCGCCGAGGACCTGGTGGCCGGCCTGGAGGCGGGCGCCACCGACTACGTGATCAAGCCGTTCCACGTCGCGGAGCTCCGGGCACGGGTGCGGTCGGCTCTGCGGCTGCGCAGCCTCTTCCTGGAGCTCCAGGCCGCCCGGGAGGCGGCCCTCCACCAGGAACGCCTGCGGGTCCTGGTGGAGACCACCGGGGGCATCGCCCACGCCTTGAACCAGCCGCTGACCGCGGCGCTCTTGAAGCTCGAGGTCCTCCTGGCCCGCCGGGCCGAGCCGGACGCCTCCACCGGGGAGCTGGAGTTCCTGCTGGGGGCCATGGAGAAGGTGGCGTTCGAGGTTCGCCGCATCCAACACATCACCCGGTACCAGACCACCGAGTACCTGGCCGGGGTCGACATCCTGGATCTGGAGCAGCCGTGAGGGCGCCCGGCGACTGGGAGCGGGGGCTTCTGCGCCTCGAGGAGCGGCGCGGAAGCGGCTTCCTGTCGGCCCTGTGCGAGCTGGCGGGAGCCGAGCACGCCGCCCTGTGGATTCCCTGGCCTCCCGCTGCCCGGCGGCTGCTCCTGGCTACCGAGCTGCCCGCCGGGACCCGGGCCCGGTGGGAGGAGGCCCCCGGGCCGGCCGAGGAGGCCCTGTGGGAGGGGCTGCGGGGCCGGGTTGCGCTGCTGCCACCCCCTGCCCTCCAGGACCTGCCCCTCGCCGGGGCGCTGCCCGAGGTCGCCTGGGCCCTGGCGGCGTCCGACGAGGGCGGAGGGTTCTTCGCGCTGCTCCTGGGACGGGGCGCTCGCCCCCAGGCGCTGGCGGACGATCCCCTCCTCGCGGCAGCGCTGCTCCGGCGGCTGGCCGATCGGGCAGCCGAGAGCCGGGGCCTCGCCCCTGCTTCCGAGGCGCTGGCCCGGCTCTCCCACGAGCTGCGCACGCCCCTGGTGAGCATCAAGGGGTATGCCGAGCTCCTCCTGGACCGTGCCGACGAACCCCTCTCCCAGCGGGCGCGCGACTGGATGCGGCGGATTGCCGCTGCGGCGAATCGGCTCGCGGGCCTCTTCGACAAGGTGACGGCGGAGGCACGGGCCGATACCCCCTGGACCTACCTGCCCCGCCCGGTGGACCCCCGCGAGCTCGCTGCCCGGTGCGTGGCGGAGGCCGAGGTCCTGGCCGGAGACCGAGAGCTGCGGTGGGCGGCTGTCGTGCCCGAGGGGCTGGCCCCGGTGGCCCTGGACCGGGAGGCGGGCCGGGACGTGCTCCTGGAGCTCCTGCAGAACGCGGCGCGCTCCACCCCCGACGGGGGGGAGGTCCGCGCCGAGGCCCGCGCCGAGCAACGCCATGGCCAGACGGGGGTCCGGTTCACCGTCGCGGACACGGGGGTCGGCATACCGGCTGGGGCCGCCGCCGACCGCCTCTTCGAGCGCTTCGGCAGCCTGGGGAGCGCGATGGGGCACCACAGCGGCGATTTCGAGTTCGGCTCCGCCGGCCTGGGGCTCGGGCTCGCCATGGTGCGGGGGGTCGTGCGGGCCCACGGGGGCGAGGTCTGGGCCGAGGGTCGGGGCCGGGATCCAGGGGCGCTGCCTGGAGCGGCGTTCCATCTGTGGCTGCCGGTGTACCGCGGAGCCAGCGAGGCGCCGGAGCGCCCGCCGGACGTCGTCGGGGCCAGGGTGCTGGTCATCGATGCCGATCCCGAGGCGTCCCGCATCCTCGCGGAGGGGCTCGGGGGCGACTTCGCCGTCACCTGCGCCCGGACCGCCGCCGAGGCCCTGGAGCTCTGGAGCCGGGGAGGATGGCTCGGGTGCCTCGTGGAGCCGCGCCTGCCCGCGGGAGGCGGCACGGACCTCCTGCGGGAGCTGCGCGCCCGGGCGCCCGGCCCCGCGGCGATCCTTACCTACAGCACCGGGGGCGCCTCCGAGACGGCTGCGTGGCGGGCAGCCGGGGCCGACGGCTGCCTCGCCAAGCCCGCGCGGGCGCGCCTCCTCGTGCAGCGGCTGCGGAGCGTGCACGCGCGCCGCAGCCGGTGAGGCCGGGGCGGTTTCACGCCGGGGCGCCGCGAGGGCAAGGGTTCGGTCGAGGGAGGAGGGCTGGGATGCCCGTGAGGATCGAGCTTCGGATCGTCAGCCCCCTGCTGGGGAGCCGCATTCCCTTGCCGGCCTACGCCACGGAGGGGGCGGCGGGCCTGGATCTGCGCGCCTGCATCCCGGAGGCCCTCACCCTGGCCCCGGGGGAGACCCGCCTCGTCCCCAGCGGCCTGGCCCTGAGCATCGCCGACCCGGGGCTGGCGGCCGTGGTGATTCCCCGCTCGGGCCTGGGCATGAAGCACGGCCTGGTGCTCTCGAACCTTGTGGGCCTCATCGACTCCGACTACCACGGGGAGGTCGGGATCGGCGTCTGGAACCGGGGCTCCGAACCCTTCACGATCCAGCCGGGGGACCGCATCTGCCAGATGCTCTTCGTTCCCGTGGTTCGGGCCGACTTTGCCGTGGTGGAGGCATTTTCCGCCGATTCGGCGCGAGGCGAGGGCGGCTTCGGCAGCACGGGGAGGACGTGAAGAGTGAAGGGTGAAGGGTGAAGCGTGAAGCCGTAGGTCGGGTTCGCGAAGCGTAACCCGACCTATCTCCCGGCCCGGCTGAAGCTGGGGTCCTTGCCGTCCCTGCGGTCCTTTCTCCCCGCAATTGACACCTTCGAAACCCCCTGTCTAGTATGACCTTCCCCTGGGACCCGGCGGCGCGCCAAGGGTCTCGGGCTTCCTCTTGCAGATGGGGTGCGGGGCTTGGAAGACGGACGAACACACGACACGGGAGACCGGGCGAGGTCGCTGCTGTTTCTGGCGGGCACGGTGCGCGAGCTCCTCGGGGCGCAGGCAGAGGGCGTGCCCCCCTGGGAAGCCCGACTCCAGAGCCTGGGGGGTGAGGCCGAGGGGCTGCGCATCGCCGTGGCCGGCACGGTGAAGAGCGGCAAGAGCACGTTGGTCAACGCCCTCATCGGGCACGACGTGCTCAAGCGGGGGGCCGGCATCGTCACGTCCCTGGTCACCCGGGTACGGCCCGGCCCCGCGTGGGTCGCCCGCATGCGTCTCAAGGGGTGGGCCGAGGTGAACCGGGAGGCCACCGACGCCGCGCTCTTCCTCGGGGCCGGGGACGACGGCCGGCCCGTCGACCTGCGCACGGCCCGGGACCGGGAGCGCCTGAGCCGGGCGCTTGGCGAGCTGGGGGACGAGGTGCTGGGAGAGGGCGGGTTCTTCGACAAGAACGTCGCCCTGCTGCGCGCCTACGTGGACGGCCAGGCGCGGGTGGCAGACCTGGTGGCCGAGGAGCCCCGCACGGTGGAGTTCGGCCCGGACGCCTTCGACCGGCACCGGGACTTCGCGGGCCACGACGCCCTGGCCGCCTACGTGGACGACCTGGTGCTCGAGATTCCCGGCCTGCCGTTTCCCCCGGGGTGCGAGCTGGCCGACTGCCAGGGCTACGACTCCCCCAACCCCCGGCACATGGAACTGGTCCAGCAATACCTGCTCGGGGCCCACCTGGTGGTCTACGTGGTGTCGAGCCGGGTGGGGCTGCGGGAGGCGGACCTTCGCTTCCTCCGGGACATCAAGGCCCTGGGCCTCGTGGACGCCACCCGTTTCGTCCTCAACGCCGACCTGGCCGAGCACGGCAGTGCCGAGGACCTGGCCGGCCTGCGGGACCGGGTGGCGTCCGAGGTTCGCAATCTCGCCGGAGACGTGCCGATCCACACCTTCTCCGCGCTCAAGGCGCTGCTCACCGGCCTGCGCCGTGGGGGAGCGGCGCTCTCCCGCAAGGAGGAGCTCCTGCTGGAGCTGTGGCAGGAGTCTCCCGCATCCGCCCCCGACGACTACGCCGCCTTCCTCCGGCTCCTGGAGGACGAGGTGGGACCCCGGCGGGAGCGGCGGGTTCAGAGCGCCAGGGAAGCCGTGGTGCGCCGGGCGGCCGGCGCCCTGCGCTCCCGGGTGGAGGCGGCCCTGGTGCTGGCGGGCGCCCAGGCCCGGGATCTGGCCGCCGAGAAGGACGCCCTGGGTGCCGCGAAGCTGCGGGTGCAGGGCGCCCTGGCGGGGTTCGAGAGCGCGCTCACCGGCATGGCCTCCTCCCTGCGGACCGAGCTGTTTCGCAAGGTGGACGCCACCTTTCACCCATCGGGAGGTGCGCTCGCCCTCGAGGTCCAGGACCACCTGCGCACCCTCCAGCCCCCTCCCGCGGCGCTGGAAGTGACGGACCGCAAGAAGCTGCTGCGGCAGATGGCGCGCATCTACCAGGAGATGCGCGCCGCCTTCCATCGCTACAAGGTCGAGGCGGTCAACCCCCGGGCGGTGGACCGGATCCGAGCCCTCTGGGCCGAAGCGAGCCGCGCCCTGGGCGAGTCGGCCCACCCCCCCGCCGAGCTTCTGGTCCAGAGCGTCGAGGCCTACCGCCGGCAGGCGGGCGCCCTGGGCATCGCCGTGCCCCCCCTGGAGCTCCCGGCCCTCGATCCCTCCATCGGACGCACCACGATTCCCCTCTTCTCGGCGGTCACCTACGCCGTCGGCCAGTTCGCGGCGGACCGGGTGCTCTCCTTTGCAGGCCAGTGGACGCGCAAGCTCGCGGCGGGATGGGCCCGGCGCCTCACGGGCAAGGGGGAGCGCACCACCTTTGCCCGCTCGCTGCTCTCCGACGGGGCCGAAGCCGTGCGCGCGCTCCTGGCCGAGGAGGCTAGAGCCAACTTTCTCCAGTACAACGAGCAGGTGAAGTATCAGGTGCTGGGAAAGAGCCTCGAGGCCCTGGCCGCCGCCTGGGTCCAGGCCTACCGCGAGACGGTGGAGGCCCTCGTGCTCGACCTGGAGCACCTCCTGGGCCTCCTGGACCGGGCCGGCAGCGAGCGCGAAGAGCTCGTGCCGCGCCTCGAGGAGCTCCTGGGGGCGCTGGAACGGATGGACCCCTGAAGGAGCGTCCGAGCTCTCTCCCGTCGAAATCGAAATCGAAGTCGATACCGATACCGATTTGGAGGGGGGGGCTGCCCTGCGTGCCTTCCCTGCCCCCTTTTCCGGAGGCCCGGTGTCTGACCCCGACGAGCGCCGCGATCCCCTGCTTTGCGAGGCACACCGCCGCTCACTGGAACTCTTGCGGGAGAATGCCACGACCTGGGGCGTGCGCGCGTGTCGGGCCGATCCCCGTGCCGAACGCCGCAACTACGGCGCGGTGTTCGGTCGAGACGCCTCGATCTGCGCCCTGGCCATGGCGATGTCGGGGGAACCCGAGCTCCGGGATGCCGCCGAGCGCGGACTGCGCACGCTGGCTCGCGGCCAGGCGCCCAACGGCCAGATTCCCAAGTTCGTGCGCCCGGAAACGGGGGAAGCGGACTTCTGGTACGGCGGGTGCATCGACGCCTCCCTCTGGTGGCTCATCGCCCTGCGCTTGGGGGAGCGGCTGGGGCTGGCTCCGGGGCTCGGCGCCGAGCTGCGAGACAATGCAGAGGGGGCAATCCGCTGGCTCTCTTGCCAGGAGCATCCCGCCAACGGGCTGCTGCAGCAGAACGAGGCCAGCGACTGGGCCGACATCATGCCTCGGTCGGGCTTCGTGCTCTACTCCAATGCCCTCTGGTACTGGGTGAAGCGCCTCTACGGCCTGCCGGGCGCGGAACAGACCCGGGAGTTCGCCAACTTCCTCTTCTTCCCCTTCGGAAACGTGGTGCCGAGCCACCGCCGCACCCGGCTCCTGGTGCACTACGTGCGCAACCGGGCGAAACCCTCGGAGCTCTACCTGAGCTTCGTGAATTTCTCGTTCTGGGGCGAGGAGGGCGATGTGTTCGGCAACCTCCTGGCGGTCTTGACCGGGCTGGCCGATTCCTCCCGGGCGGTGAAGATCGCGCAGGCGCTGGAGAGGGCGTCCGTGGCCGAGCCGTGGCCCGTGCGCTCCGTGCTCGAGCCCATCCCGAGACACTCCCCCCTGTGGCGCGCCTACATGGGCCGCCACCGCCAGAACCTGCCGCATCAGTACCACAACGGCGGTGCCTGGCCTCTCCTGGGCGGCTTCTGGGTGCTGCTGCTCGCCCGGTTGGGCAGGACGGACGACGCCCGCTGCGCCCTCGCACGCCTGGCCGAGGCCAACCGGGTCGGCGAGTGGGGGTTCTACGAGTGGTTCCACGGGCTCAGGGGGGAGCCCCTGGGGATGCGCGGGCAGTCCTGGAATGCTGCCGCACTTCTCCTCTCCCACGAAGCGGTTCGGGGCCGGCTGCGGCTGTGGGCCTGAGGCGGTCGGCGGGGTCGGCGGGAGCTCTCCGGGGCGGCCTCAGCCCTCGGCTCCCAGCAGGAGAGCCACTGGAAAATTTTGCAGAATCGTCCCCACGGGCAGCTCCTCCGCGCCGGACACGGGGAGATTCGTGAACGCGTCGGACCAGGTGGCCGGTGCCCCTGCCGGGAGCCGCAGGCGGGTGTCTCCCCACACGGCTTCCCCCAGGGGCCAAGCGCCTTCCCCCACCAGGCCGACGGTGAGGCGCGGCGCGACGGCCAGGGCCCACCGGCCCCGGAGGCGCCGGGCGAAGGCCACCGCGTGCTCGGCGTAGGGGCCCTCCACGTCGAGGGGGAGATAGTCCCCCTCCTGAAACAGAGCGGGGTGCTCCTGGCGGACCCCCAGGCCCCGCCAGGCGAGGAAGAGCTTGACCCCGCCGTCTTCCGGGTGGGTTAGGAGATGGGCCAAGAGGAGTGGCGGGCTTGCCTCGAAGCGGTTCCTGATGTCGGCAAGGAGGCGCCGGCGAAGCTCGTAGTCCACCGGGCGGCGGTTGTCCGGGTCCACCAGCGAGAGATCCCAGAGCTCGGTCCCCTGATAGAAATCCGGAACCCCCGGGCAGGCGGTCTTCAGGAGCACCTGGCTCAAGGAGTTGATCACGCCGTGGTGGGCCACCCGGCGCTGGAAGGGGAGGAACTCCGGCAGGAAGTCACCTCCGGGGTCGAGCGCGCCTTCCGCGAAGGCCACGTAAGCCTCTTCGTACTCGGCGTTGGGTTTGAGCCAGCCGGTGTGGACCTTGGCCTCGCGCACGGCCTTGACCAGGTAGTTGCGCAGTCGCTCGCGAAAGGCGGGAACCTCCTCGGGGCAAAACGGCCACGCTCCCACCAGGGTCTGGTAGAGGGCGTACTCGTCGTTGCGGTCGGGGAGCTTGCGGCCCTTGCGGCCCCGGCGGAGCCGGGCGTTGAGCCGCCGCCAGCTCCCCACCGCCCGGGACCACTCCTCGGGGAGCTCCGAGAGCACCGCCAGGCGGGCCCGCACGTCCTCGCCCCGCTTGGTGTCGTGGGTGGCGGTGGCGCTGAGCGCGTGGGGCCATGTCTCGAGGCGCCGGCGGTTGAAGGTGTGGAACTCCTCCACGGGCGTTCCGAACCGCTCCGGGCTGCTGCCCACCTCGTTGAGGGCCAGGAGGCGGTTGAACACATAGAGCACCGTGTCCTCGAACCCCTTGGCGGTCAACGGCCCGGTGTACTGCTGGAACCGCTTCAGGAAGTGGGTCCAGCGTTCCCGGTCGGGCTCCGGGAGCCAGGCCGGAAACTCCAGGAGCAAGAAGCCCTCGAGGAAGCCCAGTTCGTTGACGAGATCGGGGCACCGCTCCCGCGCTCGCTTCACGGCTTCCCGAAGGTAGGCGGAGTCGGCTTCGCGGGACCAGGAGCTCCCTCCGTAGGTGCGGTACACGGGGAAGGCCGCCATCACCTCCGCCAGGGCCCGCTTGAGGCCGTACAGGGTGATGTCGATGGCGTGGCGGTAGGAGGCCGAGATCTCCTTGAGGAGGCGGGCCAGGTTGTCCAGGTCCCCCGCCATGTGGTGGTAGAGGAGGAGCTTCTTCTTCTCGTATACGAGGTTTGAGAGGCTCTCCCGCACCCCGCGGAGGCTGGCGTAGAGCCGGTCGAAGGCCCTTCGGCTGCGGGGATCGACGAAGATGCCGTTGACGCAGTTGAGGAAGTCGTAGCCGGTGGTGCCCTGGACGGGCCACGCGGCAGGGAGCTCCTCCCCGGGCTCCAGGATCTTCTCCACCACCACGTAGGCCTCGGGGGCCTCGCTGCGCAACCGCTCCAGGTAGGCTCCGGGATCGTACAGGCCGTCCACGTGGTCCACCCGGAGTCCGGTGGCAATGCCCTGCCGAACCAGGTCCAGGACCAGCGCGTGGGTTTCCCGAAACACCTCTTCGCGCTCCACCCGCACCGAGATGAGCTCGTTGATGCTGAAGAACCGCCGGTAGTTGAGCTCTTCGGTGGCCACCTTCCAGAAGCACAGCCGGAACCCCTGACCGGAGAGAAGCCTGTCCAGACCCTGGAAGCTCTCCGGCTCCCCCGGCCGGCCGTTGCGTGCCGCGAGGGCTGCGTCCACCGCCCGGCGGACCTCGGGGTTCCCCCGATAGAGCTCGCGGAGCAGCCGCTTGATGAAACGCACCTGCGCCCCCCGTTCCTCCAACTCCTGGGTAGAGGCCAGGGTGCGAAGGGTGTAGAGGACCCCCAGGTAGCGGACAAAGTCCGGGTCGTCCTCCCCGAGGGCCCGGCGGAGCCCCGGCACCCCCGGGGCGAGGAGGTCTGGGTACGAGTCGATGCCCAGGGGGAATGCCTGGTCGAAGTAGGTCACCCGGAATCCCTCCTCCGAGTAGACGATCCGGATCTCGCCCCGCTCCAGAGCCTCGCCGTAGAAGGAGCCGAGCAGGGGGGCGAGCACCCGGCCCCGCAGGCTCTCGAAGGGCGGGTTCCAGTCCACGTCGAAGAGGTTCCGGTGCGCCGACTGCTCGCCGTTCTCGAGGATGTCGGCCAGATAGGGGTTTCGGCCGTCGTACGCCATGTGGTTCGGGACGATGTCCTGGAGCCAGCCCAGGCCTCGGAGGCGCACCTCCTCGGCGAGGGTCCGGAACTCCTCGGGGCTGCCGAACTCGGGGTTGAGCCGGGTGGGGTCGAGCACGTCGTAGCCGTGGGCGCTCCCGGGGCGCGCCCGGAAGACGGGGGAAAAGTAGAGGTCGGTGATCCCCAGTGCCTCCAGATACTCCAGGAGGGCCGCCACCTCCGGAAATCCGAAGCCCGGCCCGAGCTGCAGCCGGTAGGTCGCCGAGGGGATCCTCACGGCTCCACCCGGACGCCCAGGTGGTCCCCCAGGCGACGGAAGTGTTCGATCCAGTCGGCCGCGAACTCCCGGCCGTCTCCCGAGGCGGCGGCCATGGGACCGGCGAGGCGGCGGGTCACCTCGAAGAAGACGTTCTGCGCCCTGCGCAGGTTGAGCTCCACCCCCGCCGGCGCGAGCCGGGTGAGGACGCGGTCCGCCGCCTCGAGCTCTCCGAGACGGGCCGGGTCTCGCGCCCAGTGCTCCGTGCGCTCCGTGAGCCATTGGCCGGCCACGAAGCCCAGGAGTCGGCGGTCGATCTCGAGGGACCACCGGCCGACCTCGTCGAGGAGGGCGGCCAGGCGCTCCGAATCCACCTCCTCCGCCCGGAAGAGCCCCACGAGCTCCGCGCTGACGGCGAACTCCGCGGACATCCGGAGCGCCCTGGGCAGGGGGATCCCGAGGCTCTGGAGGAAGTTCATGATGGGGTAGTTCTTCTGGTAGATCTGGCGCAGCGTCCCTTCCACCTCCTCCAGGGTGGTGTAGCGGATCTGGTCGAGGACCTTGCGCTGTTCGTCCCGGAAGAGGTGCCACAGGGAGTAGGTATGGTCCCCGAAGTGGCGGTCGATCACCCGGATGACCTCCGGCACGTCGCTGCGCAGGAAGGGCTCCTTGACCTCGGCCGCCATGGCCGCGAAGGCCTCCTCCCCCAGAAACTCCCGTACTCCCCCGAGGACGTTGTGGTCCCCCAGGGAGAGCACGGCATAGCTCACCTCGGCCTCGTTCCAGGTGATGGACGAGTGCACCAGGGCCCGGCCTACCACGAGCCGCTGCCTGCCGGCATCGGTGCGGCTCTGGCGCTCGTTGCGGACGGTATAGGAGAAGATCTGGGTCGTCTCCGGGTAGTCCTCGAAGGCCGACGAGATGGCATAGTGGGCGCCCACCCGGAGCAGGTCCAGGGCGGCGGGGCGCACGTAGCGGGTGAAGACCTCGGCGCCGTCGGCTAGCTCGGGGAGGTTGCTGGGGGCTGCCTTCAGACGCTCCACGTACCCGGGCTCCAGGTCGACCCCGCAGGCCTCCCGGGCCAACTGGAGGGCTCGGGCCGCGTACTGGAGCACCTGCACGGTCTCGAGCCCCGAGAGCTCGTCGAAGAACCACCCGCAGCTCGTGTACATGAGCAGCGCGTGTCGCTGGAGCTCCAGGAGGCGCAGCGCCCGCACCTTCTCCTCGGCGGAGAGCTCCCGGGTCGCGTGGCGCTCCAGGAAGGAGCCCACGTTGGCTTCGCTGCGGTCGAGGAGGACTTCCACGTATCGGTCCCGGGCCGCCCAGGGGTCCTGTAGGAGGGCGCCGGCCGCCTCCTCGTAGGGGCCGGCCAGGCTGTCCCGGAGCCAGTCCATGGCGGCCCGCAAGGGTCCCCGCCAGGCCTGGCTCCACCCCGGGTGTCCCCCCGAGTTGCAGCCGCAGTCGGCCTGCCAGCGCTCCACGCCGTGGATGCAGCTCCAGGAGCTCCCCTCGTGGATCTCCACCTCCCGTTCCGGGGGGTAGAGCTCCAGGAACTCCCCGTAGACGGTGAGCCGGATCGACTCCTTCTCTTCCAGATGGTGGATGCAGTAGGCCAGGGCCATGTCGCCGCCCCGGTGGTGGTGGCCGTAGCTCTCCCCGTCGGTGGCCACGTGGACGAGCTGGGGGCTCGGGTCCTCCTGCACGAAGGCTTCCTCCAGGCGCCGGGCGAAGGTGACCCCGTCGCTAAGGAGGCCGCCGAAGGCCAGATCCTGGGCGATGGGCCCGTCGTAGAAGAAGAGCGCGATCTCGCGGCCCGACGGGAGGCGACACAGGTAGGGGACCCGGGGGTCGATCCCGTCCCCCACCTCCTCCCAAGTCTCCCCTCCCAGTGGGCGCACGCGGTGAGCCTGCCGGGGCGCCAGGATCGTGAACCGAAGCCCCTCCTCGGCCAGGAGGTCGAGGGTCTCCAGATCCGCGGCGGTCTCCGCCAGCCACATGCCCTCGGGCGGGCGGCCGAACCGGCTCTCGAAGTCGGCGATCCCCCACCGGATCTGGGTGCGCTTGTCGCGGGAGTTGGCCAGGGGCATGATCAGGTGGCTGTACACCTGGGCCAGCGCCCCCCCGTGTCCGGAGAAGCGCTCCCGGCCTTGCCGGTCGGCCTCGACCATGGCGGAGTGGACCTCGGGGGCGTGGACCTGGAGCCAGGACAGGAGGGTGGGGCCCACGTTGAAGCTGATCCTCGAGTAGTTGTTCACGATGTCGGCGATGCGGCCCTCCCCGTTCAGGATGCGGGAGGTGGCGTTGGGCTCATAGCACTCGGCGGTGATGCGGGCGTTCCAGTCATGGTACGGGTGGGCCGAGTCCTGGAGCTCCACCACCTCGAGCCAGGGGTTCTCCCGGGGCGGCTGGTAGAAGTGGGCGTGGATGCAGACGCAGCGGTCCATCGGGGCTCCTCTCCGGTTCGATCTACTTTGTTGCTGGGACCCGCACCCAAAGGGTCGCTCCCGGCCCGCGCAGGGTGAGCCCGCCGGGAGGCTGGGCGGGGGCGGCGGCGCCCGGACCTCCCCAGCGCCGTGCGGCCGAGTCGAGCAGGAGCTGCCAGGGCCCCCCCGGGGCGGTCAGGGTGACGGGGGCGGTCTCGAAGTTCAGGCCCAGGAGCACCGCCTCCTCGCCCCGGCCCCGGCGCACCCACAGGGCGCTGCGGCCTTCCAGGACCGCCGCCTCCAGGCCGGCTTTGTCCAGGCCCCGCAGGGCCGGGAGCTCCCGCCGCAGGCGCAGGCACTCCCGATGGAACTCCCGCAGGGCGAGGCCACGGCCCTCGAGGCCGAGCTCCCAACGCAGCCGCGAACGGGCGAAGGTCTCCTCGGCCTGGGGGTCGGGGGGCTCCTGGGCCCAGCCGAAGGCGGCGAACTCGGCCTTGCGTCCCCCCCGGACGGCCCGGACCAGCTCCGGGTCCCCGTGGCTCACGAAGTAGAGAAAGGGCGCGTCTTCGCCGTACTCCTCCCCCATGAAGAGGAGGGGCAGGTAGGGGGAGAGGAGGACCGCGGCGGCCGCGACCTTGAGGCTCTCGAAGGGAACCAGGGCCGCCAGGCGCTCACCGTGCATCCGGTTGCCCACCTGGTCGTGGTTCTGGGCGAAGGCCACGAAGCGCTCCCCCGGCAGGTCCGCCGAGGAGGCCCCGTGGCGGCGGCGGCGGTAGCGGGAGTACTGCCCCGAGTAGACGAAGCCCGCCCCGTAGGCCCTGGCCAGGTGCTCGGCCTCTCCGAAGTCGGCGTAGTAGCCCCGCCGCTCCCCGGTGAGCAGGGCGTGGAGGGCGTGGTGGAAGTCGTCGCACCACTCGGCCCCGAGCCCGGCTCCCCCCTGGTCGCGCGGGCGCACGAACCGGGGGTCGTTGCGGTCGCTCTCCGCCACCAGGTGGAGCCGGCGTCCCAGCCGAGCCTCCAGGGCCTCCACCTCCTCGGCCAGCTCCTGGAGGAAGGGGCGGGCACTGGTGTCGACGATGGCGTGGATGGCGTCGAGCCGCAGGCCGTCGCACCGGTACTCCTCGAGCCACTGGAGCGCGTTCTGGACGAAGTAGGCCCGGACCGGGTCGCTGTCGGGGCCGTCGAAGTTGAGCGCCCGGCCCCAGGGAGTCCGATACCGGTCGGTGAAGTAGGGGCCGAAGTCCGCCAGGTAGTTCCCCTCGGGCCCCAGGTGGTTGTAGACCACGTCGAGGAAGACCGCGAGCCCCTGGCGGTGGCACGCGTCCACGAGGCGCTTGAAACCTTCCGGACCCCCGTAGGAGGCCTGGACCGCAAAGGGATGGACGCCGTCGTAGCCCCAGTTGCGCGCCCCCGGGAAGGCGGCCACGGGCATGAGCTCCAGGGTCGTGACTCCCAGGTCCCGCAGCTCCGGCAGGCGGGGGATGACCGCCTCGAAGGTGCCCTCCGGGGTGAAGGTCCCCACGTGGAGCTCGTAGAAGACGAGCTCCGGGAGCTCCCGGCCGGCCCAGCCTCCATCGCCCCAAGGGAAGGACTCCCCGACCACCTGGGACGGGCCGTGGACTCCCTCGGGTTGGCAACGCGAGGCGGGGTCGGGGCGCTCCAGCTCTCCGTCGAGAAGCAAGGAGTACAGGGTGCCGTCGGCCACGTCCGGAAGGTGGGCGCCCCAGTACCCTGCACCCAGGGGGGAGAGCTCCCGTCGCCCTTCCAGCGGGCCGCGCACGCACACCTCGACCCTGCGGCGCCCCGGCGCCCACACGGAGAACCGGGTTCCCCCGTCCGGCGACGGGAGGGCGCCCGCCCGGCGCGTGTGCGGCTCGAACATCGCCCTCACCCGTCGGGCCGGAAGAAGAGGATGGAGAGGGGAGGCAGGGTGGCGCTCAGGGATTGGTAGTGGCCGTGGGAGGGCACGGGGGTCGCCTCCAGCCCCCCCACGTTGCCCCACCCCGCGCCTCCGTAAACGCGGGCGTCGCTGTTGAGCACTTCGCGCCAGAACCCGCCCCGGGGCACCCCCACCCGGTAGTTGGGCCGGGGCACGGGGGTGCAGTTGGCGACCACCAGGACTTCCCGGCCCGGGTCCCGGCCCCGGCGCAGGAAGCTCACCACGCTCTGCAACGCGTCGTGGCAGTCCACCCAGGAAAACCCCTCCTCGGCGAAGTCCTTCTCGAAGAGGGCGGGCTCCCCCCGGTAGAGGGCCAGGAGGTCCCGGACCCAGCGGTGCACCCCCTGGTGGGGTTCCTCCTCCAGGAGGTGCCAGTCGAGGCTCTTCTCGTGGTACCACTCGTCGCGCTGGCCGAACTCCCCCCCCATGAAGAGGAGCACCTTTCCCGGGTGGGCCACCTGATAGCCCAGGAGCACGCGCAGGTTGGCGAAGCGCTGCCAGTCGTCCCCGGGCATCTTCTGCAGGAGCGACCCCTTGCCGTACACCACCTCGTCGTGGGAGAGGGGCAGGAGGAAGTTCTCGGTGAAGGCGTACCAGAGGCTGAAGGTGAGCCGCTCGTGGTGGTACTTGCGGTGGATGGGATCCTGGGAGAAGTACTCCAGAGTGTCGTGCATCCACCCCATGTTCCACTTCAGGCCGAACCCGAGCCCCCCCACGTGCACGGGGCGCGTGACCATGGGCCAGGCGGTGGATTCCTCGGCGACGACCTGCACGTCGGGAAAGCGCTCGTACACCGTTCGGTTGAGGAGCTTCAGGAACTCGATGGCCTCCAGGTTCTCCCGGCCCCCGTACCGGTTGGGGACCCACTCTCCCTCGTTGCGCGCGTAGTCCCGGTAGAGCATGGACGCCACCGCGTCCACCCGCAGCCCGTCGGCGTGGTAGCGGTCGAGCCAGAAGAGCGCGCTCGAGATCAAGAACTCCGGCACCTCGTTTCGGCCGTAATTGAAAATGTAGCTCTTCCAGTCCGGGTGAAACCCTTCCTTGGGGTCGGCGTGCTCGTAGAGATGGGTACCGTCGAAGTAGGCCAGGCCGTGCTCGTCGGAGGGAAAGTGGGAGGGGACCCAGTCCAGGATCACCCCCACGCCGTGTTGATGCAGGGTGTCGATGAGGAACATGAAGTCCTGGGGCGATCCGTACCGAGAGGTGGGGGCGAAGTAGCCGGTGGTCTGGTAGCCCCAGGACCCGTAGAAGGGGTGTTCCATCACCGGGAGGAGCTCCACGTGGGTAAACCCCATCTCCCGGCAATGCTCGGCCAGCCGGGGGGCGAGCTCCCGGTAGGTGAGGGGGCGATCCCCCTCCTCGGGCACGCGACGCCAGGAGCCCAGGTGGACCTCGTAGACGGCCATGGGCGCCGAGAGGGCGTTTCGGCTCCCCCGGGAGGCCATCCACTCCCCGTCGCCCCACGCGTAGTCGAGGCCGTGGACGATGGAGGCGGTGCGGGGGGGGGGCTCCCAGCGGGTCGCGTAGGGGTCCCCCTTGTCCGCTCGGAAGCCCCCCGGCCCCTCTACCCGATACTTGTAGTGGGCGCCGTGGCCCACCTCCGGGACGAAGCCCTCCCAGATCCCAGAGCCGTCCCAGCGGGGCTGCAGGGGATGGGCCCCCGGATCCCACCCGTTCCACTCCCCCAGCACCGACACCGCCTGCGCGTTGGGGGCCCACACGGCAAAGAGCGTCCCCTCGGCTCCTTCGTGCTCCAGGGGGTGGGCCCCGAGCTTCTCGTAGAGGCGGAAGTGCCGGCCTTCCTTGAAGAGGTACACGTCGTGCTCGGTAAGAAGGCTGGGGCCGTACAGCGTCGCGGTCATGGCGTTCTCCAAGAGAGGATCCCGGCGGCCCCTCGGGCGGGCCGCGGGTCGGGGCTCGTCCCGACGATTCCCGGGGCGCCGGGAGGGTGCCGGGGCAGGCCCCGACCTGCGCGTCTATCAGGATGCTGAAAAACCCCCTCCCTGGGTTTTTCAGCTACGGGTTCTCGGGGACGGCCCCTTCGAACCCTTTCGAATCACTA
>JBFLZB010000091.1 GCA_040756475.1 Thermodesulfobacteriota bacterium | reverse complement strand
TCCGACCGGTAGAAGCCGGCGGCCTGGGGTCGTCTCGTGCTCATCTCGCCACCTCTGCGGGCAGGGTCGGTTGCCGCGTGTCCTTGCCACGGGTACCTCCGGGCCCCGCTGGCGTCAAGGCAGCGGGGGGGGGGGATCGGCGGACGCGGGGCCGCGCGTTCGCCGGTTGACCGGCGGGAGACACGCCCCTACCATGGCGCGGCCTGCCCACCCGAGGAGCTGCCATGTCCGCCCCACTGCCGCCCGAGACCCCGGCGGCCACCCGCGTCGACCTTCCGGGAAAGACCGTGTACCTGGTCGGTACGGCCCACGTGTCCCAGCGCTCGGTGGAAGAGGTTCGCCGGGCGGTGGAGGAGCTTGTGCCCGCGTGCGTGTGCGTGGAGCTCGACGCCCAGCGCCTGGAGGCCCTGCGGGATCCCAATCGGTGGCGGGATCTCAACCTGGCGGCGGCGGTGCGCCAGGGCCGGGGGGCCTTCCTGCTGGCCAACCTGGCCCTCTCGTCGTTCCAGCGGCGCCTGGGGCTCCACACCGGGGTGAAGCCCGGGGCCGAGCTCCTGGAGGCGGTGGTGGCGGCCGAGGAGCGGGGGGCGGCCGTGGAGCTCGTCGACCGGCCCATCCGCACGACCCTGCTGCGGGTGTGGAGGCGCACCGGCTTCTGGAAGAAGATCCGACTCTTCTCGGCCCTGCTCGGGAGTGCTTTCGAGAGCCCGGAGCTGGGCGAGGAGGAGCTGGCCAAACTGCGGGAGGGCGACGCGCTGGCGACCCTGCTCAAGGATCTCGGAGAGGCCCTGCCGGAGGCCAAGGAGATCCTGATCGACGAGCGGGACCGGTACATGGCGGCGAAGATCCGGCGGGCGCCGGGGGGGACCGTGGTGGCGGTGGTGGGGGCGGGTCACCTGCCGGGCATCGTCCGGGAGCTTGGTACAGGGGTCGCCGAGGCGGATCTGGCTCTCCTGGACGCGATCCCCCCCAAGTCCGTCGCTTCCCGAGCAGTCCCGTGGGCGATTCCGGGCGTCGTCCTTGCCCTCTTCGCCGTCGGCTTCTTCTTCGGAGATGCTTCCAAGGTGCGAGAGGCCGCCTGGGCCTGGGTGCTCGCCAACGGCGGTTTCGCCGCCCTGGGCGCCTTCCTGGCCCTGGGGCACCCGGCCTCCATCGCGGCGGCCTTCGTGGCGGCGCCGCTCACGAGCCTCAACCCCACCGTGGGCGCCGGCATGGTCACGGGGGCGGTCCAGGCCTGGGTCGGCAAGCCCCGGGTGCGGGACCTGGAGAGCCTCCTGGACGACCTCTCCCACTGGAAGGGCTGGTGGGCGAACCGGGTCTCCCGGGTGCTGCTGGTCTTCTTCTTCTCGAATCTGGGGTCGAGCGTGGGGACGTTCGTGGCTTTCGGGTGGCTGAAGGACCTGATCTGACCCAGCGCCTACTCCTTCAGGCGCAGCAGGAGGGCGCCGTCCTCCACCCGCAGGTCGGAGACCCCGGCCGAGAATGCGTGCCAGAACCCCTCGCCAGCCGCGAATTCCTTCGCCAGATCGACGTTCTTGATCCCCCCGAGCCAGGCGTTGGGAATCGGCACGCCCATTACGCTCACCCCGCGCAGCGCCACCCGGGGGCGTCCCTCGGCAAAGGCCAGCTCGAGCCCTGCCGTGACCCTGACGACCTTTCCCCCCAAGAACGGGAAGTCTTCGTCCATGGGCACCAGGAGCTTGGCGCTCAGGAGATCGCCGGAGAGGTGCAGCGCGAGGCGGGAGGCCAGGTCCGTGTTCCGGGCGACCAGGGAGTCGAGCTCGCGCTCGGTGAACCGGACGGTGCGGCTCTCCTCGTCCTCGCGGTAGCGCTCCGGCTCCAGGCGTTCCAGCTTGGCCTCCAGGGCTTCCTGTTCCCCGGGAGCCAGCACCACCGGCCGGAACTGCCGGGGAAAGAGCAGGCTCCACCCCGCGACCGCTACCGCGGCCAGGGCGACCGCCGCGGCAACCGCGACCCACACGGATGCCCTGGGCCTGCGTCGGCGTGCCTGGGGGGGGTGAGGGAGGGGTGCTCGCTCATGGGGCGATCCTGGAACCGTGCCCCGGGCGCAGAGGCCTGGCCGGCGGATCCTTCACGTTGCTCCTTCGCTGCGCAGGCCCGGGAACCGGGAGGCGAGGTAGGCCGCCAGCTCGGGGGAGCTGTGGGTGAACTCCACACCCATGCCCGTGGGGCCGGAGGTCACCTCGGGCCGGGTCCAGCGCACCACGCCCTCGGCCTGCAAGGGGCCCTGGGGCGTGTTGAGGATGACCCGGACCCGGCTCCCCAGCGGCCGCATGCGCGGCGTGCTGAGGAAGAGGCCCCCCAGGGAGATGTTCTCCAGGGTGGCTCGGATGCCCCCCGGGTCCAGGAGGACGAGACAGTGGAGGCGCTCGCGGGTCGGCCTCGCTCCAGCGGGCGCCTCCCCGGCTTCCTCGTCCTTCCAGGCCCACCACGCGTTGCCCTCCGAGTCGGCTGCCGGGGGCGTCTCCGCGTCGGGCGACGTTTCCGGGGCAGGGCCCTGGGCAGACCGGGGCGCGTGGGCGGCCCGGATCTCGGCCGCGAGCTCCTCCCGCTTGGCCTCGAGCATGGCCAGGAGCGAGGAGGGGACAGGGCGGATGTGGGAGAGGCCCCGCTTCTCGAAGGAAACCAGGTGGCGGGCGTGCTCGATGGCCTCGTCACACAGGGGCAGGGCGGTGTTCGGGTCTCGGGCGCAGCGGATGAAGACCAGGGCGTCCTTCACGCGCTCGGTGCGCGACGCCACCTCGGCCCGCACCAGGGGCCTGCAGCCGCCGCACAGCCCTTCTCGGCCGGTCCGAACCATCCAGCCTTCCTTTCCGCAGAGCTTGCACCGGCCCATGGGCGGATCCCTGCGGCGGGAGCCCTCGTCGGTGCCCCTCCGCGCCGCAAGCGGAGGGTCGACGGCCCCATCTTACCCCCCGTGTCCGGTCCTGGCCAGGAAGGCGACCGAGGTTCGACGCCAGACTGCGTCGCGGCGGTTGTTACGGGCGCCGGAAGCGGGCATTCTGCTGGGACCTGCGCCGACCTCCCGGGAGAAGAACGTGGACAAGCCCCTTCGAGGCGTTTCCCCGAGCGGGACGCCTGGCCCCTACCCCCCGGCCCGCCTCGCATGGACCGTCTGGGGTCTGGGGGCAGCCCTGTACCTGATCGGTTTCTACCAGCGGGTGGCCCCGGCGGTGATGACCGTGGAGCTCACCCGGGACTTCGCGCTCTCGGCCGCCGCCCTGGGAAACCTCTCGGCCTTCTACTTCTACACTTACGTGGCGATGCAGGTGCCCACGGGCATACTGGCGGACCGCTGGGGGCCCCGGCGGCTCCTGGCGGCGGGAGCGGCGCTGGCGGGGGCGGGCAGCGCCGTCTTTGCCTTGGCCGGAAACCTGGCCTGGGCCAGCGCGGGGCGCCTCCTGGTCGGGGGGGCGGTGGCGGTGGCCTTCGTGGGCATGCTCAAGCTCGCGAGCCGGTGGTTCGCGCCCCGCCAGTTTGCCCTGGCCACGGGCATGGCGCTCTTTTGCGGAATCGTGGGTGCCGTGTTCGCGGGGGTGCCCCTGCGGCTCCTGGTCACGGCCCTCGGATGGCGGCCCGTGATGCTGGCCTCGGGGCTGGCGGCCCTCGGCGTGGCGGTGGCCATCTGGATCGTGGTGCGCGATGACCCGGCCGAGCGGGGGTACGCGAGCCACGGCCCGCTCCTTGCCGGCGGGAGCGGCGCCGCGGCCCACGGCATCCTGGCGGGGATTCGAGAGGTGTTCCGCTACCGCAACACCTGGCTCCTCACCCTCGCCCCCGGCGGCGTGGTGGGCTGTGTGCTCACCTTCTCCGGTCTCTGGGGCATCCCCTTTCTCACGACCCACTACGGGCTTTCCCCCACCCAGGCGGCCGCCCTGACCTCGGCGCTCCTGGTGGCCTGGGCGGTGGGGGGGCCCCTCCTTGGGTTTGCCTCGGACCGGTGGGGCCGGCGAAAGCCGCTCTACGTGGGCGGTTGTGCCGCCGTGCTCGCCTGCTGGGCGCTCGTGGTGCTCATTCCCGGGCTACCCTTGCCCCTGCTCGTGGCGGTGCTGCTCGCAGCCGGGCTGGCCTCCGGAGGGATGATCATCGGGTTTGCCTTCGCCAAGGAGTCGGTGCCTCCCCATCTGGCGGGCACGGTCTCGGGGGTGGTCAACATGGGGGTGATGACGGGCCCCATGGTGCTCCAGCCCGCGGTGGGGTGGGTGCTGGACCGCTTGTGGGACGGCGCCCTCGTGAACGGCGTGCGGGTCTACCCCTGGACGGCCTACCGCGCGGGCTTCGCCCTCATGCTGGCCTGGGCCGCCCTGGCCTTCGTGCTGATCCTGCTTACCCGGGAGACCCGGTGCGAACAGAATGCGTGACGGGTGACGGGGTTTCGTCCATAGGTCCCATGGGTCCCATAGGCCCCCTTGGTTTCGCGCAACGATACCAGCCAGAACACCACACCAAGCGTGACGCGTGACGTCTACGCGCCGAGAGGCCCTGGGGCTCGGCGCGCGGGCGCGATCGGAATCGCGTCCTGGGAAGGAGAGGGCCACGTGGCGGTCATCGGAGAACTGGCCGACGTCTTGTGCCGGATGGGGTGGGACCCGGGCATCCGCCTCGGGCTCGAGCACCTGGGGACCCTCGGGGAGGGGTTCCTCGCCTCGGAGGCGCCGGGTTTCGCCGGACGGCGCGAGCTCGACGGCGATCGCGTGGTGGCGCTCTACCAGGTCTATCGGACCCGGGACCCGAAGGCAGTTCCCTACGAGGCCCACCGGCGGCACGTGGACCTCCAGTTCGTGGTTCGGGGCGAGGAACGGCTGCGGCTGGCCCGCCCGGGCACCGGCCGGGGCACGGGTGCCTATGACCCCGACCGGGACGTGGCGCTCTTCGAGGGCCGCGCCTGGCAGGAGCTCGCGCTCACGGCCGGCGCGGTGGCCATCCTCTACCCGGAGGAACTCCACGCCCCGGGCCTCCATCCGGGCAGCGAGGTCACCGTCGTCAAGGCCGTGGTCAAGGTGCGGGTTGCGCATGTCGGCGCCTTCGGCGCCCGCCAGTGAACCCGTAGCGCCGCGATCTGCCATCCTTCTGCAGGAACGATTCCGGGCTCATGCACTTTTCACATTTCCCTCATTGCTTCCTCATGTTTGCGTGTTACAGTGTTTTCGTGCCGAGGCGAAATCCGGGGAGGGTGGCAGCTCTCCGGGCCCAGCCTCCGGTACACTTCCTCCTCTCCTCTGGGAAACGGGGTCGCGCGAGCGGCCCCGTTTCCTTTAAGGCGCGCCGCCCCGGGCGGTTGCCCCCCGCGGGCCCCGTCTGGTATCTCTGTGGCCCCCGGTGGGGAGGAAGGGGCGGCATGGAGCGAGGGCGGAGCGCCGAAAGGGCGGTGACGTGAGCCACGCGGGACTTCCCCGGGGCGCGGTGCTGGTGCTGCTCGTCCTGTGCCTCTTGTGGGGGGGGAACATGGTGGCCATCAAGGTCAGCGTGGCCGGTGTGGCGCCCATCTTCGCCGCGGGCCTCCGGTCGGCAGTGGCGGCGGCCTGCGTGTGGCTGTGGATGTGGGCCCGCGGGGTGCCGCTCTTCCCGCCGGGGCGGCGGGAGCTGCTGCGCCACGGCGTCGCCGTGGGGGTGCTCTTCGGGCTGGAGTTCGGGTTCATCTACCTGGGTCTGCGCTACACCCTGGCGTCGCGCTCGGCCATCCTCCTCTACACCCACCCCTTCTTCGTGGCCCTGGGGGCCCACTTCCTCCTGGCGGGCGACCGCCTCCACCCGGTGAAGGCCGGGGGGCTCCTGCTCGCGTTCGCAGGGGTGGCGAGCCTGTTTGCCCGCGACTGGGGCCCCGTGACCCTCCAGACCCTGCCGGGGGATCTCTCGATCCTCCTGGGCGCGGCCCTGTGGGGCGCCACGACCCTCTACATCAAGCGGTACCTGGCCGGGCGGGCCCAACCCCTCCAGGTCCTGTTCTACCAGCTCGCCTTCTCGGCACCGGTGCTCCTGGCCGCGAGCGCCCTCCTGGAGGACCGCGTGTGGACGGCGTTCTCTCCGGCCATCGGGGTCTCTCTCTTCTACCAGTGCTTCGTGGTGGCGTTCCTCAGCTACATCGCCTGGTTCGAGCTCATCGAGCGCTACAGCGTGAGCCTGCTCGCCGCCTTCACGTTCTTCACCCCCATCTTCGGAGTGCTCCTGAGCGTCGCCCTCCTGCCGGGGGAAGAGCTTCGCCCCGCGCTCGCCCTGTCGCTTGCCCTGGTGTGTGCGGGGATGATCCTGGTGAACCGGCCGGCCCGAAGCCTGGCCCGCTGACGATGCGGCCGGAGGGCGGGAAGCGGGTTCCGAGGCAGAATCGGTATCGGTATCGGGTTCGAAGGCGGTCTCGATTGGGATTTCGATACCGATAGCGATACCGATTTGGGTGGGGGATGCTCCGGGGAACGGTCGGAGCTCTCCGGGGAGGTGCGACACCTCGTGGAACTGGCGCACCAGGGGTCCAGGCTTCCACGCGCAGGCGCAGCAGGGCGCAGTCGGGGTCGTCCAGGAAGGCCGCCAGGTGGGGGTGGCGGGCGAGGTAGGCGCGCCGGAAGGACTCCCGTTCGGCTTCGGGTACTTCTTCGGCCCGCCCCGCGGCCGTGGCCGCCGCCGCGGCCCCCAGGGCGCCGTGTCCCTCGTTTCGGTCGTCGACCAGGACCGCGGCCCGCGGGTCGGCGGCCAGGTTGCGGAACTTGAGGGTGGCCCGGGGGGTGGCGAAGAGGAGCAGGAGTAGTTGGTGGGTCAAGCGAAGCGGACCCACCAACCGCAGGGCGGAGCAGTCGATGCCGTACCGGGTGTTTCGGGTGCCGGCCGGCGGCTGTGCCGACACGGAGGAGGAGAGGAACCCCGTCTTGCGCGAGGTGCGGGTGCTGCGGGTTGACCGGCAGTTCGTGCCCGGCGGGCAGGGGGCCTTCTGGCCTGTGCGTCGAGTACCTGGAGAGCCCCAAGGCCCGGATCGCCGAGGCCGGCGACCGGAAGGACAGCGAGGGGGTCATGGTGCAGGGAGGGCCGCTTTCAGTAGCCCCATCACGCTGTCCAGAAGCTTGACGTGCAAGACCCTCGTGACCTCTCCAAGTACCGCCTGAAAGAGCGTCTCGTTCGCCGTGAAGAGCTTCCCCGGGCTTGCGTAGCTCGTTCTTTGGAGGCCGCCAGTAACGAAGTCGCATTTGGTCAATTCGACGGCACGGGAATCCGCGTAGGGGTTGCTGGTGACCTGACAAAGTTGCCAGTCCCCACGTCCAACTTCATCCCATTTCGGCGTCCAGGTTGGGCGGGAGGGCCAGGAAGTGCAGAGTGTAGACGCGACCCCCCTCGACCCCCCCTCGACCCCGCGAACGGACGGACCGGACTACCCGGACGGATGGGAGGGCCGCCGCGGTCGAGGGGCGGAGGCGGGCGAAGCCGACAGGAGCCCTTGCGGAGGAGCTTACTCTGTCGGCGCTTTCTGGAGCAGTTCTGAGTGGATAGAGGGGATGTCTTGTTTCTGGTGGATGACGGCCAGGATTCTCACGTTTTTCGCAATGACCTGATAGATGATCCGGTACGAGTAGAGGAAGAGCTCTCGGACGTTCTCGTTATCGCTCTCAGGAACCACGCGGCCGATCATCGGGTGAGAGACCAGTTTGTCAGTGGCCTCTCGGAGCTCCGCGGCTACTTTCTTGGCGTAGTACTTGGAATCCTTCGCTATGTAGTCGTGGATCTGGCGGAGGTCCCGTCTGGCGGGGCCCGTCCAAACTACCACGTCTCCATCTCCTGCTTGAGATCCTCGTTGGAGATCACGTCTCCGCGCTCGGCGGCCTCCAGCCCGATCCGGATCTTATCGAGGACGTAGAGCCGGTACATGATGTCATCCATGGTGGCCGTGTCGGGCATTCGGGAGATGCTTTCGAGAGCTTCCTCTCTGGCACTTCGCATGTCGTGGCTCCTTCGGGCCTGGATTGTGCTCATGATTCTACCTCATCTTTGGGCTTTCGGGTCGTTGGCTTTCAGGGGCCGCCGGCGGACGAGCACGGGCCCCGCAGGGGCCCGCGCGCCGCGCCGGAGCCCTTTCCTCGGGCTCTTCGGTCTCCCGGTCCTCGTTCTTCGGAAGCCGCACGTCTGACCCGTCTTCAACGGTTTGTCTTTGAAAGGTCCATGATCTCAATGGGTTGTGAGGCGCAAACGAGGGCGTGGCACCATGGCGGCGGTGCTCTGTCGACCGCAGGGAGCGCGGGTCCGAGGAGATTACGGCGCCAGCGCCTGTGCCTCGGCATGGGCCCGGAGGCTATCTCTCAGAGCCAAACTGTCAAACGAGCTACGTTCCCCCGGACAGACGTCCCCCCGGACAGACTCGGCCGCCAAGGTCGGCGCCTTGCCCAAGCGGTGCAAGTCGATTAAGCTTCTGTTCGCCCTTGGCGATACGTCACGTGTTGCCAGACGACCTCGCCAACATCGCAGGACCAGGCGGACGTGCCATGTGCCTACATTTCGATCCCAACCACGAGAAGGCCACCCAGGCCCTTAACTTCCTCGCCCTCATGAATGGCGGCGAGATCAACAAGATGAAGGCGCTCAAGCTCGTCTTCCTCGCCGACCGGTATCACTTGCGCAAGTACGGCAGGCCCGTCATCGGCGACGAGTACTTCGCCATGAAACAGGGGCCGGTGGCATCGATGGCCAAGGATCTGGCCGACAAGAACGCCTGGCTCGACGACTGCGAGCGCGAGTACGCCGACCGGTTCCTGGCGACCTCCGAGGACAAGCTCTTCCTCGCCTCGGCCTCTCCCGTCGAAGAGGATGTCTTCTCAGACTCGGACCTGGAGGCCCTCCGGTTCGCGTGGCGGGCCTTCGGGGCGCTGAGCGAGTGGGACCTGGTCAACCTGACCCACGCCTATCCCGAGTGGGAGAAGCACGGGGCTGGGTTGACTCACGGCGATTGCCGGCGTGCACGGATGGAGTACGCCGACTTCTTCCTGGATGCCGACCCAAGGCATCCCTTGCTGTCCCTGACAGGGCAACGGGACATCTTCGGCGAAGCCGTGTCCGCGGAGGAGAAGGTCGCGGCACGGGAAGCGGCCGAGGAGAAGGCGCGCGTCCGGTCCCTCTGGGCGAGGTAGCATGATCTTCATCCCCCCCGAGATCCGCGTCGGGGCCACCCTCCGGCCCGGGTCGGTCTTCTACTTTGCTGAGGAGTCGCACACGGGCGACACGCCGCACTTCTTCGTCGTCCTAAACCACAGCCCGAGAACCGACGAAGTCCTCCTCCTGGTCCACTCGTCCTCCCAACTCGAGAAGGTTCGATGGCGCACCTCCTGACTCCCGAATCTTCGCCTTGGCCGTCACCGGGACACTCCCAACATGATCTTGACGACGGACAATGCTTCTTTCCAACCACGGCCGTCGGAGCAGGTATCTTGCTGAGACGCTGGAACGAGGATTGCGTCCTTGCGTAGAAACACATCCATAGTGAACGAACGGTTGTTGTGAGTCTTACAGAATGGGACAATCTTCCAATACTGTGTAGATCTCCCGTCTACTTCTAGCACATGGGCCCCGACCTTCCACGGGTTACTGCATCCTCTAACGTAACAGGTCGGATTTAGGAAGACGTCTGGGTGTATGTTGGGAAAGTATAGAAGCACACCCGTCCTCCAGTGGTTGATCCAACTGCCACAGCGACAGACACGTTTCCATTTCTCCCCCCCTTGACACACGTTGGTCGTGTTGGCGATGTTTCGCACCCTGAAATTCGTGTTCTTGGTCGGCGTAGTGTTGGCCACGGCCTATCCTCCGGAGAAGGGTGGGTCCAACGATGCCAATTTGCTGTTTCGTGTGGGGAAGGGGCCCGAGGTGCCCCGCGTTTCGGCTGGATTGGGCGGAACCTCATCGGTTTGGATCTGTCCAATACGGCGCTCGGCAGCCCGTCAAGAAGCAATTGCACCTGTGAGACCCCCAACAAGGCCCACCACGTCCGCGAGATCCTTCGCCCTCAACTCCACCACCGTCCACCCCGGCGCGCCATTCCTCAGCCTCTCCCGGATCGCCCGATCCCGCCGCAGGTTCGCGCCCACGTGGAAGGCCGCACCGTCCACGTAGATCGCGAGCCGTCTCTCAGGTACGGCGAAGTCGGCGATGGAAATCGCAGCTTCGCCGTCACTCGGAGCGACCGGGACCTGCTTCTCCGGGTGGAAGCCGTGGGCCTCGAAGAGCTTCCAGAACTTGAGCTCCAGGGGTGAGCCGACCCCGGCAGCATAGGCTTCGAGCCACGGCTTCGGGTCGTCGATGTCGCCGAGTTGCCCTGGCCGAGGCTCTGGCGCGTCCCCGGCCAAGGCTTCCAGAGCGGGCACGGCCAGCGGCCAGCGCAGATGCTCGTGGTTTCGTTGGTTCACGTAGCTCTTGAGACAGCGGTAACACGCGGTCTCGCACTCCTTGTGGTCCAGGTGGTCGAGCGCCCGCCGGGCGACGAGGTGCATCTCGTCGGCGATGCGCCGAAGGTAGCCCGTGCCCCCGAGGCTCGGGTCGATGAAGGCGAGCGCCAGGCGCTTGAGCTTCTGGCCCTCCTCCTCGGGCAGCCAGGGGCCCTCGAGCTCGAACTCGATCTCCGGGCCGTCGAGCATGTAGAGGTGGCGCATGCCGGCGCGGAGCGCATACCCCAGCGTCAGGCCCCAGGGCTTGGCCTGCTCTTCGGACAAGCCCTCCGGCACCGGCACCAGGAGGCGGAGGATCTCGGCCTTGGTGGCGGTGGCCAGGGCCAGGGGTGCGGGCTTCTGCCCCTGGTGCAGGCAGTTCGCCCGGTGGCCGTAGGGGTCGGCCTCTCCCTTGCCCTTCCGGGCCGCCTTCCGGCCGCCCTTCTTGCCCTCCTCGTCCGGGATGGTGAGCATGGCGCCGCAGCCGCCGCACAGCAGGAACCCCTTGGCATCTGGGTGCAGAAGCGGCACGCCGTTCTTGAAGTCCGCCTCGGTCGGTGGCAGCCCCTCGTTCAGCCAGTGGACCTCCTCCCCGCGGGAGAGGCGAAGGCTCCAGCCGTTCACGGCCCAGCGGCCCACCACGTCGCCGTCCCACTGGGGGTAGGAGCGCACCAAGTTCTTCATCTGGTAGCGCTCTTCCTCGTCCAGCACCGGACTCTCGTCCCGGCGCGCCAGGAACCCCCCGAACTCCGCGGCCGGATGGGGCTTCAGGGCCTTCGTGTCCCGGCATCTCGGGCAGCGGGGCTGGTCCCCCCGGTAGTGGAGCGCGCAGGCCGCGCAGATCCGATACACCCAGCTCGGCCCGGCGTCTTGCGGGTTCCAGGGCGACGAGGTGTCGAGGCCGATCACCCGCCAGCGCCGGGCCCGGGCGTATACCTGGGCGTCGGGCTGAAACTGGGCGAGGCCGAAACGCCGGCCCACGGTGACCGGCTCCTCCTCGTGGGGATCGCTCATGAGGCGAAGCGACGCGGGCTCGGTGGGGAACTCGTAGCCCGGGAGGATGCCGAACTCGGCGAGCCGCCGCAGCGGGTAGCCGGCCGAGCGGTCGTCGGCCTCGCCCTGGTCCCGCTTTCCCTCCCGAGGAAGGCCCAGGAGCCGGCCCACCAGGTCGCCGGCCCGCATGGCCGCGCCCTTGCCGAGCAGGTTTTCGGCGTAGGCGTCCACGGCGCGCCGGAGCTCGGCCACCTGTCGCGCGGTGCGCTGCACCACGTCGCGAATCCGCTCCGGCAGCTTCCCGAGCTCTGCCTTGAGCCCCTCCTCCGAGATCCCGGCCGCAGCCAGCACCCCGTCCCCGAAGGCCTGCCGGGCGAGGTCCCGGGCGTGGCCGAACTGGCGGGTCACGGCGTCGACCAAGGCCTCCACGGCCTCGACCTTCACCTGGCCCAGGGGCGAGACGTACTCGGCCATCTTCCCTGCGAGCCCCGGGTCGGCCGCGCCGAAGGCGATGGCGTTCACGTGGCGCAGCAGCACGTCGCGGTTGCCCAGGGCGAGCGCCGGCGCCGGCACCTCGCCGGCGATCATCTCGGCCGGCTTGTCGAAGAAGTACTGGTCGTGGGGCGTCGCGCGGGCGTACCCGAGCACCAGGCCCACCCGGGAGCGCCGGCCGGCCCGGCCGCCCCGCTGGGCATAGTTGTCGGGCCGGGGGGGCACGTTGCGCAGCGCCACCGCGTCGAGGCCGCCCACGTCGATCCCCATCTCCAAGGTCGGCGAGCAGGCGAGCACGTTCACCTTCGACTGGGCCGCCGGGGCCTTGAACTGGTCCTCGATCTCGATCCGGTCGTCGTTCGTCACCTGGGCCGTGTGCTCTCGGGCCACGAGCGGAATCACCGTCTCGGCGCGGATCCGCTTCACCGCCCGGTGGTCCGCCACCTCGGCCTCGGTCCAGCGGCGCAGGGTCCCGTGGCAGCGGGGGCAAGGGAGCGCCTCGGCCGCGAGCGGTTCCGGCGCGCCGCACACCCCGCACCGGTAGCGATTCTCTTCGCTCAGGAGGACGAGCCGCACCCGCTCCGCGTTCACCTGGAGAAGGCCTCGGGACTTCCGGAAGCCGAAGAGCTCGGCGGGCACCAGGAAGCCGCCGGGCTTCCGGAGGAACTCCAGGAGGGCGACGGAGGTCCCCTCGTCCGGGTCGGCGGCACCGAAGCAGGCGAGCAGGTTTCGCACCAGCCGCTCCAGCCGTGGCGCCCGGCCGCCTGCCCCGGGCCGGCGCCAGACGTTCCATGCCTTGATTCCATCGGGCACGTCCAGCGCGTCCAGGTAGGGCTGGGCCTCCCCCTTCTCCGTGGCGGCGTACCCGCTCGGGGCGCGGATGCGCCGCTCCCACTCGGCGGTACGGAAGGCGTCCGGGAACCCGGAGTGGTTCGGGTGGTACCGCAGGATCGCCCGGGAGAGCGCGGCCCGCGTGCGCAGATCGTCCAGGATGCACCGGCACAGGTACTCCAGTTGGGGCAGCCCGATGCCCAGCGCCGCGGCGGTGCCCTGGCCCCGCTGGCGCACGTAGTCGCCGAGCTCGTGGTAGGCCACGCCCACGAGGCCCAGGTTTACCACCGTGCCTCGGTACCCGGCGTTGACCGCGATCTCGTCGAGGACCGGCGCCTCCTCCCACGCCCGGATCCTCTCCCGCTCCTCCGACCCGAGCCACGCGTCCGGATCCCGGGGCACGTGCTTGTTCAGGTCCGACGCCTGGGTGGCGAGCTCGCCCAGGAGCTCCACGAGCCGCTGCAGGCCCAGGGGGCCGTGCTCCTGGAGGAGGCGAACCACCCGGCGCCGCATGCGATCGTAGCGGCTCGCGAAGAGGATGAACCGGGCCTGGTGGGCTGCATCCTGGCGGCTGTCGCTGAAGATGAGCAGCCTCTCCTTGCCGTCGTGGTCGGCCTTGCCCCGGTTGGCCTCGGCCAGGGTCTCCACCAGGCCCTCCGCGGCCACCTTCAAGGCGGCCGAGGTCCCCAGCGACACCGGGGTCAGCACGTTTCGGCTCCCGGCCGTCCCTCCGCAGCAAAGGCACTGGGTCCGCGCCGGCGCCAAGGTGACGCGCAGGCCGTAGTCGGTGGGGTCGTCGCTGAAGGCCAGGGTGCGCACGTCGAAGGAGCCGTGAAGCACCTTCTCCCCCTTCATGCGCTGGGGGGCCTTCTTCCGGCTGGGCCTCGGGGCGTCCTCCCCGTCGGCCTCGGGATCGAACTCCTCGGCCTCCCCCTCGAACTTGGCCGGCTGATAGAGGAGGAGCTCCGGCTTCTCGTTCGGGTTGGCGCTCGGTCGAAGCGGGCCTGCCTCCGGGTCGCCCGAAAAGCGCAGGTAGTCGGCCCCGCAGTTCCGGCATAAGTAGAGGGGCGCGGTGGCGTGCCCGCACGGGCACTGCTCCTCCCCCATCGGGTAAAGCCGGCCGCACTCCGGGTTCACGCACCGGTGGAACCGCCACCCGCCCCGCAGGAACCGATGGGCGCGGAGCCGCAGCGACCCCGGGGTCCCATCCGGCAGGGCGGCCCCGATCACCAGCCCGGCCTCGACCTCCTTCCGAAGGTCGGGCTCCGGCGCCCCCTTCCGCTGCGGCACCTCGGCCCGGAGCCGCGCCGCCAACTCGCTCACCGACGAGGGCTTGCCCACCAGCCAGCGGTTCAGATCCCAGAGGAGCCGGCACCGGCGGGCCGCCGCCTCCAAGGCCGTGCCCGACGGCACCCCGGCCAGGGCGCTCAGGGCCTTGCCCAGGGCTTCGGGCGTCGAAACGTCGAGGCGCTCCGGGGCCGATGGCATCGGCGGATACCCGGCCTCGCTCGGCACCGTGGCCGACTCCAGTTCCTCGCCGAACACGTGGATCTTCCCGGCCGGGGCGCCCGTGAGCTTGGCAAAGAACTCCTGCACCGCCTCGTCCCGGAGCTTCTTGGCCTCCTCCGGCGAAGGCCCCTCCCCCGATACACTCTTGATCGTGGCCGACGTGCCCACCGGGACGAGCGCCGGATAGCGAGAGGCTCGCTCCCCCTCGGGCACGTCGGGCTTCCAGTCCTGCCGCGCCTGCGCAAGGTGCGCTTTCACGCGGCGAATGAGGAGGGCGATGTTGCTCCCCAGCGTGCCCCGGTAGGTGTGCACCTCGTCCAGGACCAGGAACCGGCACCGGTGGTTGGCGAAGATGTCCTCCCGGTCCGCGGGCCGGACCAGCAGGTACTCCAGCATCATGTAGTTGGTGAGCAGGACGTGGGGCGGGCTCTTCCGAAGCTCCTCCCGCTCGCTCTGGCTCGTGCCGCGGTCGTACTTCGCCACCTTCACCACGCCGGCGAACCCCGAGGCCGTGAGATACTCGTTGATCCGCAGCTCCTGGTCGTTGGCCAGGGCGTTCATGGGGTAGACGAGGATCGCGGTGAGGCCGTTTCGCTTGAAGCGCGTGGCGTCCTGGAGGGCGTTCTGGATCACCGGAAGGAGGAAGGCCTCTGTCTTCCCAGAGCCGGTCCCGGTGGTGACGACCACGGGCCGCGGGCTCGGGCTCAGGAGCTCGGCGATGGCCTCGGACTGGTGCAGATAGGCCCGTTCGTCCTTCGACCGTTCCTCCATCACCCGGGCGAGCTTCGCGTCCAACGGCAGGTCGCGCCAGCGCTTGCCCTTACGGAAGGGGCGGTGGGCCTGGAAGAAGGGCTCCTGGGCCAGGAAGAGGGGCTTGTCGAGCTCCTCCTCCAAGGATTTCCGCAGGCCCGCATCCTTGGCGCGGAACTCCGAGTGGAGGTAGTCGCGGTACTCCGCGATGACGTGGTCAAGGGCGAGGATGGGGTGCAGCGACATGCTATGGCCTTTCATCCTTGAAGCTCACATGCGGCCCCACGAGCGAGCGCCGAACCGATTGCCCGAGAATTGCGGAGGGAGCAGCCCAGTCTGCGCGCGCGTTTCTAGCGGTCGCGTTCATTTCCGTGCATTTCGCCCGCATTTCGCCTCATTCCCGCCATCCAGACCAGCCAGGCCCGGGTACGTAGTGCGCGCCTCGCCCTCGCCTCCCCACAGGGACGAGCACTCCACGCTCGCACAGCTGCCGCAGGGCCTCCATTGCCTGGCCACGGGACACTCCAAAGACCTCCCGGTAGTCCGCGTTGGCCACCCGCCCCTTCTCCTCCATGCGCGAGCGGAGCGCCTCCGTCTTCGACACCGGCTTTGGGCGGGCAACCCGGTAACGGGCTCCCCGTCCCCTGCCGCCCGGGAGGGGCTCCACCAGCTTCGCCTTGACGAGTTCCTGGATCTCCCGGTACGCCACATCACGGTCGACCTGGTTGAGCTGCTGATAGTCCCCGTTCGTGAAGGCACCCTCGGCCGCACCGACCAGAATCCGCTTCTGGCGGATGCTGATCGGAAGGTCCCGGACGATGCGCGTCCACTCCGGGTCTCCGGCCTCCAGCACCGGGGTGTTCCGGAGAACGACCCGGAACTCGCCGGGATCGGCCGCAAACTCCGGGGGCGGGAGCCAATGCTGCTCCATCTCCTCGATCATCCGAGGGATGCCCTCGCCCTGCTCGCGCATGAAACCAAGCTCCGTGAGAACCCGCGCGATCCTCGGATTTCGGCTCGCGTGGGCGGGCTTGCGCGTGCGAAGCGCTTCCAGGGAGACCTCGGCCAGGAGGCCGCCGGGGCTCTTCACCTCCAGGCGGTCGTCATAGAGCCAGACCTCGATCCCGCGGGTGCTGACCCCATAGTCGCGATGGGCGACGGCGTTGACCACCGCCTCCTGCCAGGCAAACGTCGGGTACTCGGGCATCTCGCGGAAGAAGAGGTCGTGGAGCTTCGCCGACCTGGGGATGAGCTCCGAGAGAACTCGATAGGTCTCCTCGATCAGGCAAGGCAGATTCCCTTCGATGCGGGGCAACTCCTGGACATTGTGGTGGGCGCCCAATCTCCGCTCGGCGCCCCGGACACGAAACAGCCGAAGGCCCGCATGAGGATTGGCTATGGCGATACTCTTGCGGGCAAAGAGCAGCACGGCAGCTTCCCGAAACACCAGCGCCGTGCCCTGGCGATCGGCGACGCGCCGCTCCACCAAGTAGTCCGCCGGGTCTCGGCCTGCCAGACCCGCGCCTGCCATCGCCCGCCGGATAAGCGCCTCGTCGAGCTCCGGAACATTGACCCGGGCCGACCAGCGGGACTCCGCGCTCTCCACCAGCCCCTGCTGCTTCACCGAGGCGATGTGGCTCTCGGCCATGAGCACCACGCTGTCGTGGACCCGGAAGGGGAACCCGTCGCCTGCCACCATCACGGGGGCCGGCGACGGCTCCACCGAGAAGACGAGGAGCTCGACGCCGTCGAACGCGACTCGGCGTCCCGGCTTCTGCCGGGGCTGAAGGCGGCGCTCCGGCACAGCCAGAAAGTCCTCCACAGCCGCCGGATCGTAACCGTGGCCTGTAGGCGCGCCGTTGTCCTCGGCTCCCATGACGAGGATGCCCCCGTCGGCGTTGGCGAACGCAGCAACGTACTTCGCGATCTCGTCCCGCACCGCCCGCCGGTTGCGAGTCTTCTTGCGCTCGGGCGGGCCGTCCCACAGAGACTTCCGATCGAAGTACTGCCCCTCCTCTTGCCGCAGCAAAACACGGAGGTCCGGAAGAGTGTCACTCACGACTCGCCCCCACCGCCATGACCGCCAACTGGCCCCGGGGATTCGCTGCCACGCTTCCTCTCCTCCTGAATCCCGACTCCTGACTCCTGACTCCTCGTCTCCGGTACGCCCTTTCGTCCTTGGATCGCTCCTCCATCACCCGGGCGAGCTTCGCGTCGAGGGGAAGGTCCTTCCAGCGCTTGCCCTTCTGGAAGGGGCGGTGGGCCGTCAAAGGAGTAGCAGAGTTGGAGCGCCATGTCCTTGAGGTAAAGCTGCCGGACCCCGGTCGCGCCCGCATTCGCGTGGAAGGCGGACGGGACCAGAACGCCGGTCATTCCAGCTCTGCACAGCAGCTGCGCGTTTCGTTCCATGAAGACGCGGAAGGCGTCAATCTGCCGGCCGGCGAGGTCGCCCTCAACCTGGACCTTCTGGTACCGGTAGAGGACATCGTTCGCCCGCTTCAGTTCCTCGAAGGACTCTTTATAGTACGCGAATAGGCCGGCGACCGAGGGATCGGCCTGAAGCCTCTGTTCGATGGCAGTGCGCTCGCGCTTGGTGGGGGCATCCAGGATCTCGAAGTCGAAGGCCGCGAAGAACTCCTTCGTCTTGAACTGAATGGCGTCCCACGGCGGGTTCCCATGCGTGACGTGGAAGCCGCCCCGTTCGCTGACGGCGCCCGCCGGGAAGAAGACCTCGGGGAAGGCGAGCTCGAAGGGCAGCGCCGGGATCCCCACCCCATCGGCCACCGCGCTCAGGAGCGTCTGTCGGTCCTCCGGCGCCTCCTCCAGTCCGAGGCCCCGTGCGATCATCCGACGAAGGCCCGGTTCTTCAGACAGGTCCGCGGGCAGATCCGCGGTCTCGGCAACAACTTTGAGCAGCTTCTCATACCCCGGATCGTCGCAGGCCTCCTCCCCCAGCATCACCCCACCCGCCCACGCCGCCGCCACGACCTTGAACGGTGCAAGCGCCCGATCGAGCCGAGCCTTGGCCGCCTGCTTCGCCTCGATCTCCCCAAGGCTCACGCCCACCGTGGCATCGAGCTCGCGGACGTGCTTCAGAGCTTCTTGCAACGCCGCGGTGAACCGCTCCCGCAGGCCTTGGGTGAAGAGGCTGCGGATAGGGTTCTGGCTGCCCGGGTACTTAAGGAGATGCTCGAAGAAGGGCCCGGTGAGGGAGTCGCCGACGAGGAACCTGTGGTCGAGGAAGGTGAGGGGCAGGCCCTCGGCCTGGGTCTCGATCCAGAGGGCGAGCTTGGCGAGCTCGACGGCCAGGGGGTTCTTGTCTACGCCATAGAGGCAGTGGACGGCCACGAGGCGGCGGCAGAGGGCCTCGGCCCGCTTCTGGGAGAGGC
>JBFLZB010000090.1 GCA_040756475.1 Thermodesulfobacteriota bacterium | reverse complement strand
CGGGCGGCCCGGTCCACGTCGGCCAGGGGCACTCCCGGGCGCAGAGCCTCCAGGGCCGCCCGCTGGGCCTGGTAGACGATCTCGTACACCCCTCGGGCGCGCTCGTCCACGTTGTCGACGGGGCCCACGGGCAGGGTCACGGTCTCGTCCGAGCAGTAGCCGTCCAGCCGGACGCCGAAGTCCACGACCACCAGGTCGCCCTCCCGGAACCTGCGGTCGGTGGGCCGCGCGTGGGGCAGGGCCCCCCGGGGGCCGCCCGCCACGATGGTGTCGAAGGAAAGCCCCTCCGCGCCCCGCTCCAGGCAGGCGATCTGGAAGGCCAGGGCGACCTCCGCCTCCGTCGCCCCGGGGCGGAGCCGGTGCGCCGCGGCGGCCAGGGCCTCTTCGGCGAGGCGGGCGGCGGCGGTGAGCTTGCCGGCCTCGTCCTCGCCCTTTCGAACCCGCAGGCGGTCGACGCCCGAACCCACCTCCACCAGATCGGCCGCCACCAGTCGGCCCAGGCGCCCGCGCCGGGCTGCCGTAAGGCTCGTGGGCTGGAAGCCCGCGTAGGCGGCTCCCACCTGGCCGAGCAGTGCGGCTGCCGCCCGATCCAGGTCCGCCGCCTCCACCACCTCGACCCCCCGGGTCTCCTGGCGGGCCTGGAGCGTGTACCGGGAGTCGGTGAAGAAGACGCCCCGGCCGGGCAGGAGGACCAGGAGACCGTTGGAGCCGGTAAACCCGCAGAGGTACCGGACGTTGAGGAGATCGAGCACCAGCAGGGCGTCCAGGCGCTCCCGCGCCAGAAGCGCCTGGGCCGCGGCAGCCCGGGCAGCATACCCTGCGGCTCCTCGGGGCGCCATCGGGCAGCCCCCTATCCGCCGGCGCCGGCGGAGAGGCGGGCCGCCAGGCCCCGGAGGCCGAGGATGTAGCTCTCGGGCCCGAATCCCCACACGCCCCCCACGGCGACGTCGGCCAGGAGGGACCGGCGTCGAAAGGGTTCCCGGGCATGCACGTTGGAGAGGTGGACCTCGACGAAGGGGAGGCCTACGGCGAGAAGCGCATCCCGCAGGGCGACGCTCGTGTGGGTGTAGGCGGCGGGGTTGATCACGATGCCGTCGAAGCGGCCCCGGGCGCCCTGGATCGCATCCACCAGAGCCCCTTCCGCGTTCGACTGGAAGAATTCGAGCTCCGCGCCAAGCTCCTTGCCCACTCCCCGCAGGCGCTCTTCGATGTCCGCCAGGCCCAGGGCCCCGTAGACCCCCGGCTCCCGCGCGCCCAGGAGGTTCAGGTTGGGGCCGTGCAGTACCAGGACTCTCACGCGAACTCCCCCCGGTGGGCGGCCGCCCACTGCGCAGCGAAGAACCGGGCGCGCCCCGGCGCAGTCCCCGGCCCCGTTAGGAGGGCCACCACGTAATCCTCCCCCACGGGAACCGCCACCCAGGCTCCCTCCGACCCGACGATCTCCAGGGAGCGCAGCTCCCCCGGCGCCCGCACGGCACCAGCGGTGCGGAGCTGCCGCCACAGCTCTCCGAACTCCGCGGCCGCGGTCTCCGAGTCCGCGTCGCCCCAAGACGCCACGTCGATGCCCGACCGCTCCAGCACCACGGCGGCGCGGGCCCCCGCGTCTCGGGCCAGGGCCTCCATCTGGGACGGAAAGTCAGACACCGCGCACGCTCCTCCACTGCCGAACCCGCTCCAGCCACTCCTCCAGCGCCGCTTCCGGGCGGGCGCGCCGCGCGCCGGTGAGCTCCCGCAGGCGCTCCCGTAGCTCCTCGTCACCCGGTTCCCGGGCCAGGAGCTCCCGGTAGAGGGCGGCCGCGGTCTCCCGATCCCCCTGCAGGGCGTGGAGCTCCGCCAGGGTACGGGAAGCCAGGGATTCGCTCCCCCTGCCTTCCTCGACCTCCGCAGGCGCCGATGTCGCCTCGGCCAGAAGCTCGGCCCGGATCGCCTCGAGCCCCGGGGGGAGCGCCTCGACGCTTTCCAGGATGTCCCGCGCCTTCCCCGCTCCCCCCGCCCGAAGCAACAGCCGCGCCCGCTGGAGCCGGCAGAGCGGCTCGGTGCGCCCGAAGAGCTCCGGCAGCGCCTCCTCGGGGGGCAGGGCCTCGATCCAGAGGGGGGCGAGGGCGGAATCGCCGCTCTCGCGCAGGTCTCTCAGGCGCTGGGCCGCCGCCTCTGAGTGCATCACTGGATGGTCAGCTTGATTCTCCGGATCGCCCCGCCTCCAGCCACGACCAGCGTGAACTCCTGTCCCACCGCGACGGGGTCCGGAGGGCTCCACTGGAACGCGATGACACCGCCCGGGTCCCCCGTCGAGATGACGCGGGGAGAGGTCTCCAGGGTCAGGGTGCCCGTGGTCGGATCCTCGAATGCTATGGATCCGGCTACTACCTCCAAGTCTCCGTCGGTAGCGGCAACACTCGTCCGCAGCCCTGGGATCGCGTAGGGGGTTGGAGGCGAGGAGTCCTCGAAGAAGAACGCGAAGAATTGGGTCGCGGTGGCGCCGACCCGGTCGCCGTCCTGGGGGCCCGCCAGCTGCTCGATGGTGGTGTCCGCCCGCCAGGCGAGGCGGAAGAACCGTCCGTGGCCCTGGGCGCCTCCCTCGGCCTCGGCGAAGATGTAGGCGGGGCTGTTCACGAGCTCCCCGGCGTAGGTGTTGGACCAGCGGGCGACCCCGCCGACGGTGGCAGCCTCTCCCTCGGTGGTAAACACCCCTCCGCCCAAGTTGGCGTTGTTCCCGACGGCCCATTCCAGGCCGGAGGCACCCACGGCCACGTCGCCGTCGAGGCGCAGAGTAAAGGCGTCCAGTACCTGACTGACCCGATATCCCCCATAGCCGTTGGGGTTGTCCTCGGTGATGACGACCAGAGTGTCCCCCGCCAGCACCCCGTCGAACGGGACGCTACCGCTGACGAAGGTGGCTCTCGGGTCGAGCGGGTTTGTGCTCGGTGCGATGCTGCCGGCTGCCGCGCCCACGCAGGTCTCCGCGATGAATCCGTTGACGGCCGCGGGGTTGAGCGGGTCGAAGACCTGCCGATTGCGGCACTCCCTCTTGATGTTCAGGAACTGGCTGAAGAAGACGATCGTCCCTTCGGGCACGGCGTTGCCCCAGAGATCGGAAACGAAGGCCAGATAGTCGTGTGTAATCGACCCGTTCCCGCGAAGCCCCGGGCTCTGGATGGCGTTGGACGGCGTCAGAAAGAGACTCGCCGGAGGACCGGAGCGAATCGTGATTTGGGGAACCGTGGCCTGGAGGGGGACCGTGAGGTCGCGACCCAGGGAATCCTTGGTGACCCGGACTTCGACGAGCACCGTGCCGGGTCGGACGCCGCTCTGGAGCTCCACCCGGGCCTGCCCCCCCGAGGTGCTCAGGGTGCGCACCTGGCGAAGGCGGGCCAGGCCGTCAAGGCTCTCCCCGCCGTTTGGTCCCTGGAGGATTTCGACCTGGAGGTTGTTGGGCGCCAAGCCGTCCTGGATCGGGTTGCCCAGCACGTCGAGCACGCGGATCTGGATGGCCGAGCTTTGGGTGCCGCCGCCCCCCTGCACCGCGATCTCTGCCGGGTCCACGGTGAACTCGATGCGGGCAGGCTCCCCCGCCAGCACAAGCTCGACCGACACGTCCACTGCGCCCACCTGCGCCCCCTGCCGGCTCACCCGGATGCGGGCGACACCCTGCTCGGTGGGGGTGAAGATGGCCGTACCCTGGCCGTTGGCCAGCTGGACCGAAGCGGGGGAGAGGTTCCCGGTCGAAGCAGTGGTCCCGAGCAGCACAGCAGCCACGTCGAAGGCCTCGTTGACCGGGTTCCCGAACTCGTCGGTCGCTCGGATCGTGATGGTGGCGGTGCCGTTGGTGGGGATCTTGTTGGCGCTGGTCGTCACGGTCACGGGAACCTGGAGGGCCGAGGGAAGGACCGTCACTACCGCGGCGGCAGTGGACACCCCGAGAACGCTCGCGGTCACGCCGGCCTGGCCCGCCGCTTCGCTGGTCACCTTGACGGAAGCCTTGCCATCGGCGTCCGTGTTCCGGCCGGCGGCATCCAGGACACCTAGCGTCGTGGCGAAGCTCACGGTCTGCCCCGCAAGGGGGGTGCCGTCCTGGTCGGTGACGGTAAAGGTGACCGTAGCGCCGGCGCCGTCGGGCCGGCTCGCCGAGATGCGCCCGTCGGCCGGGGAGAGGGCCACAGTGACCAGGGGCGCCAGCACCGTGACGGCGACCGGGGCGGACGTGACCCCCAACGCCCGCGCCGTCACGCTCAGCGTGCCGGCCCGCAGGCCCGTCACGGTCACCTGGGCGACTCCGGAAGCGTTGGTCACGGCCGTGGCGGCGCTGAGCTGGCCTACGGTCGAGGGGCTCGCGGTGAACGCGACGCTCTGCCCCGCCACCGGGGCACCGTCGGCGTCGCGCACGGTGGCCGCAATTACGGACCCGGCGGCTCCCGCAGTGATCGCGGTGGGATTGGGACTCGCCAGGGCCACCTGGGGCTGACCGGCCGGGGGGGGCTGGGTTCCCCCGCCGTCGTCCGGGGGCGGCTGGGTGATCCCCGGGAGGGAGACCGAGTCTTCCGAGCCGCAGCCGGTCAGACCGGAGATCCCCCCCAAGGCCAGGACGAGGGCCAGGCTCGTGAGGAGCCGACTCCAGCGCGTGGGATGCTCGTGTCGCATTGCCTCTTCTCCTCGGCGAACTCGGCGGCCCCGGGCGCGGGGCAACCGGAGCACGGTGCCGGCTGCGGGGTGCCTGCTACTCGGAAACCTGCTCGACCAGGGGGTTGATGAACCGCACGCCCACCCGGGCCTGGGCGTGGACGAGGTCGTCGTTTCGGATGTCGCGCGCAAAGACGTCCACGATCACCGTCCACTGGCGCACGGCCGCGACCTCCTCGGGCGTGCCGAAGAGGAAGATGCCCCGCAGTCCGTTGAGCTTCATTTCCACGGGGATGAGAACCGCCGTGAGTTCCCCCGTGCTGTCGGTCGGGATCGTGCCGCTCACGGTCACCGAGCGCTTCGGCGCAAAGTCGCGCGTGGCCCCGTTGGCATCCCGGTAGGTGAAGTCGATGCGAATCAGGTGGAGGTCCACCCCGGGGTCCACCCCGAGCCTCGCCTCGTTGCGCAGTGTGATGATCGCCCGGTCGTCGCTGATGAGCTCGAGCACATTCTCGCCCACGTCCGGGAAGCCATCCCCCTGGCTCCCGTCAGGGTCCACCACGGCGAGGTCGCCGTCGGTGCCCGAGTCGTCGGTCTTCTCGAAGGCATTGTAGATGGGGGTACTGGCCCCCCCCTCGTCGGTGATGCTCTCGACGATGAGGCGGTTGCCGGCCTGGAAGTCATCCTCCCCGCAGGCGAAGAGGAAGGGCAGGAGACCGGCGAGACAAAGGGCGATCCGCGTTCTACGCATGGCTCCATCGCTCCTGGGGCTAGGGAACCCGATAGGCTCCGGAGGTCTTGTCACCGAGGGTACCGTTGGCGTTGGCATACAGAATGGCGAGGCGGAAGGGCACGTCGACGCTCTTGCCGGGCCTGGAGCCGATAGGGCTCTGGAAGCTCAGGACGAACGTCTCCTGGGGAGGCAGCTGGGCCAGCTCTCCGGGAATCGTCTCCCTGAAGGCCGTGTTGAGGCTCGCAGCGGTAGGCGCGGGGAAGAACTCCCCCCCGGTCTCGTCGGCAAAGGCGCGCAAGTCTGCCAGCCCTTGCTCCGAGAGGCCGTCGCCGAGGCCCACGGTGTACACGCGCAACCCGGCCTTCTGCGCGAGCTGTAAGGCTTGGAAGCGGGAGCTCGCGGAGTTGTTGAGCCACACGTCGGGGCCGCCGACGACCGTATCCACGGTGTCGTCGCCGTCGGTGAGGAGGACGGCGGCCCGCCGTCCGGGGCGGTTCCCCACCGCGCGCACGGCCTCCCCTACGGCCGCCCCGATGTTGGTGGCCCCTGTGGCGGCGAACTGGTCGATCGCGGTGTTGAGGAGGGTCTGGTCGTCGGTGAGCGCCTGTACGGTGCGGGCGTCGCTGCTGAAGTCCACGACTGCGGTGCGGTCCCCCGGCTGCATCAGGCCCACGAAGAGCTTGGCCGCGTCCTTGGCCACCTGCATGCGGGTCTGGCCGGTCTCGGTGACGGCGTCCATGGATCCGCTGGAGTCGATGACCAGGGCCACGACAATGTCTCCCACCGTGTCGCGCCCCAGTTGGGTGACGGCCGGATCCAGCGTGAGGGGTGCGCTGCCCGGGTTCAGCGTGACCGTAAAATTGTAGACGTTGAAATCGAAATCCAGGAGCGAGTTGCCGTCCTGGTCTCGAACTACGGCGAAGATCTGCGCCTCCCCCGAGGCCTCGTCGAACTCCCCGCTGGCCGCGAGCTCCAGGCGGGTGACCTGAGAATCGGCAGGGTTCACGAAGGCAGGGCGGGGCAGACCTTGCACCGGCTCACCCTGGAGCGCGGGAGACGGGGAGCTCTCGTCCACGCCGCACCCGGGCAGGCACCACAGGGCCGCGGCGGCCAGGAGAAGGGGGATGCGGCGCAGGATCGATCGGGTCGTTTTCGCGTTCATGGGTCCACCTGGTCCTCCCGGAGGAGGCGCTCGAGGATCTCGGGGGGCACCCGGACGCCCCACTCGGCTTCTCCGATGCCCCGGAGAAGCACCCACAGGGGTTCGCCGCCCGCGCTCTTCTTGTCGAACCGAAGGGCCTGCATGACCTTTTCGGCGAGTGCGGCCGGCGTCGTTAGGGCATAGCCCCAGTTTTTCAGCACCCGGAGCACCCGCTCCGCGTCCGGGTCGGCCAGGCGGCCCGTCTCCCGGGAGAGCCGGGCGGCAAACGCGAGTCCCAGGGCCACCGCCTCGCCGTGGGTATAGGCGCCATACCCCGCGGCGGTCTCCACGGCGTGGCCGAGCGTGTGCCCCAGGTTCAGGAGCGCCCGGGTACCGGTCTCCCCCTCGTCGGCCTCCACGATCCGCGCCTTGATGGCCACGGCGCGTGCCACCACGTCCTCCAGGGCCTCCGGGTCCTCCAAGAGCTTCGGCCCCCGGGCCTCCAGTTGGCCGAAGAGCTCCCGATCCACCAGAAGGGCGGCCTTGAGGACCTCCGCCAGCCCGGAGAGCACCTCGCGGCGGGGCAGCGTTGCCAGGGTCGCCAGATCCGCCAGCACCCCCCGGGGCTGGTGGAACGCCCCCAGGAGGTTCTTCCCCCGGGGGTGGTCGATGCCGGTCTTGCCCCCCACGCTCGAATCCACCATGGCGAGCAGCGTGGTGGGCACCTGGAAGACGTCGACCCCGCGCCGGTAGGTGGCGGCGGCAAACCCCGCCACGTCCCCCACCACTCCCCCCCCCAGGGCCACCAAGGCGTCGCCGCGCTCGACCCGGGCTTCCACCAAGGCATCCCAGAGGCCCGAGAGACTCGCCAGGTCCTTGTGGGCCTCGCCCGGCTCCAGGAGCGCCCGCCCGAGCACCCACACCCCCAGCGCCCCCAACCCACTCTCCAGGGCCGCCCCGTGCAGCGGCCACACGGTGCGGTCCGAGACCACAAACACCCCCCGCCCCCGCAACCCCTGCGCCGCGGCCCCGGCCCCTTCGGGATGGAGCAGAAGCCCTGTTCCGATCGCCACCTCATAGGCCCGCTCCCCCAGGGCCACCCGCACGGATCTCACGCCGCCCCTTCCCCCAGGAACCGCTCCCGGATCTCGCGGGCCACCTCGCCGGGGGTCTTGCCGGTCGTGTCGACCCGGCGCGGAACGGCGGCGTAGAGGGGGCGGCGCTCTTCCCACAGGCGCCGGGCCGCGGCCTCCGGGTCGGGACCCGACAGGAGGGGCCGCTCCACGGGGCTCCTGCGCACCCGGCGCAGGCACTCCTCGGCCGAAGCATCCAGGTTCACCACGATCCGCCCGGCGAGGCTGCGGCGGTTCTCCTCGCGCCCCAGCACGCCCCCGCCGGTGGCGATCACGAGCCGGGTCCGGGTGAGGGCCCGGCAGAGGGCTTGGGCCTCCCGCTCCCGGAACCGCGCCTCCCCCTCCTCGGCGAAGACCCGGGCGACGCTCTTGCCCGCGGCCCGCTCCACTTCCTCGTCCAGATCCAGGAAGTCCCACCCGAGCTCCCGGGCCAGGAGCCGACCCGTGGCGGACTTGCCCGTGCCCATGAAACCCGTGAGGATCACGACGTCGTCCAACGGCGGTTGATCCGTTCGAGGTAGGCGTCGAGTCCCTGGACGAGGTCCGCCAGGCAGTCGCCGCCGAACTTTTCCAGGAGGGCCCGGGCCACCTCTAAGGCCAGGGCCGCCTCTCCCACCACGCTGGCGGCGGGCACGGCGCACACGTCGCTTCGCTCCTTCGAGGCGAGCACGGGCCGGCCGGTGGCGAGGTCCACCGTGCGCAGGGGCCGCATGAGGGTCGGGATGGGCTTCATGGCTGCCCGCACCCAGAGCTCTTGTCCGTTGGTGATGCCTCCCTCCAGGCCCCCCGCCCGGTTGGTGCTGCGGCGCACGCCTCCCCGCCGCCCGTCTCCCGGCCCGCCGGGCAGGACCTCGTCGTGCACCTGGGAGCCGGGCAGCCGGGCCGCCTCGAAGCCCAGGCCCACCTCCACGCCCTTGATGGCCGGAATGGAGAGGAGCGCCTGCCCCAGGCGTCCGTCGAGCCGGTCGGCCCACACGGCGTGGGTGCCGAGGCCGACCGGAACGCCGGTGGCGAAGCACACGAAGGTCCCCCCCAGGGTGTCGCCCCCTTCCCGCGCCTCGTCCACCCGGGCCTCGGCCCGGGCGTTGGCGTCCGGGTCGGGCATGCGCAGGCTGGCCGCCTCGGCCCGGGCGTGGAGGAAGGGAAGGTCTCCTTCCCAGGGGCACGAAACCGGCCCCACCGAGGTGACGAACGAGCCCACCTCGATGCCCACCTCGTGGAGAAGGGCTTTGGCCAGGGCCCCTGCGGCCACCCGGGCCGCCGTCTCCCGGGCGCTGGCGCGCTCGAGCACGTCCCGGGCGTCGGAGAGATCCCGCTGAAGGCATCCCGCCAGGTCTGCGTGCCCGGGCCGCGCCTCGGTCGTAGGCGGGATGGCGCCCCGGTGCTCGGCGAGCGGGCTCAGGGCCGCACCCCAGTTCTCCCAGTCCCGGTTTCGAACCGTGAGCAGCACGGGGGCGCCCGTGGTCCTGCCCCAGCGCACGCCGGCCAGGATCTCTGCCCGGTCCGCCTCGATCGCCATCCGCCCCCCCCGGCCGTATCCCTGCTGCCGCCGCACGAGGTCCCGGTCGATGGCCGAGGGCTCCACCGGCACGCCGGCGGGCAGCCCCTCCACCACGGCCGCCAGCAGCGGGCCGTGGGACTCCCCCGCCGTGCGGTACGAGAGGGCCATCAGGGGTTCCGGGCGACGGCCTGGACGTTGACGATCTTGGGCGTGATGAAGATGATCAGCTCCGTCTTGTCCACCCGGTTCGACTTCTGCCGGAACAGGGCCCCCAGGTAGGGGATCTTCCCGAGGAAGGGCACCGAGGTCTCGATGTCGCTCCGGGTGTCGGTGATGATGCCGCCGATGACCGTGGTCTCCCCATCCCTCACCAGCACCTCGGTGGTGGCCGCCCGGGTCTCCTTGGCCGGAGTGGCCGAGTCCACGGCTACGAAGGTGGTGGAGGGCGCGTCCTTGGTCATGTCGATCTTCATGATGATCGACCGGTCCGCGGTCACGTGGGGCGTCACGTTGAGCTTGAGCTTGTAGTCGATGCTCTGGGTCTCGATCTGGGTGTCCGTGGCCGTGGTGAAGGGGATTTCGATACCCTGGCTGATCTCGGCCGTCTTGTTGTCCAGCGTGGTGACCCGGGGCGAGGAGAGCACCCGCCCCTTGCCCGAGCTCTCGATGGCCGAGAGGCGCAGGTCGAGGGTGAGCACGTCGTTGATGTGGCCGAGGGTCATGGCCAGCGCCCCGCCCGGGGTTCCCGCCGCCACGGGGGCAGGGAAGTTGACGGCGAAGTTCTGGGTGCCGGTGGCCCCCTGGACCCCCACCGAGTGGGGGAAGGCCCACCCGGTGGCGTTGCCCCGTGCCGTATCGGCAGTGAACCGGCCGCCCCACTGGATGCCCAGGTCCCGGGCAAACGTGGAGGAGACCTCCACGATGCGGGCCTCGATCATCACCTGGGGGGTCTGGGTGTCGAGGCGCGCCACCAGAGTCCTCGCCTCCCCCAGGCTCTCGGCCACGTCCTTGATGAGGAGCGCGTTGGTGCGCTCGTCCACCGACACGGTGCCCCGCTCGGTCAGGACCGCCTTCACCTTGTCCGAGAGCTCCTTGGCCATGGCGTAGTTCACCGGGATGATGTCGGTGACCAGCGGCGCCTTCTCCTCGGCCGCCTTCTCCGCCTCGAGGGCGCGGGCCTTCTCCTGGGCCAGCCGCTCGGCCGGCGCGATGCGGATGACGTTGTCTTCCCGTACCTGGTCCAGACCCCGGGTCTTGAGGATGACTTCCAGGGCCTGGTCCCAGGGCACGTCCACCAGGCGCACCGTCACCTTCCCGGTCACCCCGTCGCCGGCCACCACGTTGAGACCGCTCACGTCGCCGATGATGCGCAGTACGTTGCGGATGTCGGCGTCCACGAAGTCCATGGAGAGGCGGCGCCCGGAGAACCGGGGGGCGCCCCCTGCCGCTGTTGCCGCCGGGGCACCTGGCGAAGGGGTGACACCCGGAGCCTGGACCGCCCCCTCGGGCCGGCCCTCGATCACCACGATCTCGCGGCCGCCGTCCCGAACCTGGCTCACCTGGGTCGGACGCACATCCCCGCTCCCACCCTCGAAGGCCAGGGTCAGGCGGTCGCCCTCGCGCAGGAGCCGGTAGGGCGCCGGCCGGCGCAGGTCGACCACGATCCGCAGGTCGGCCCCCCGCTCGTAGGCCGCGATGAGGTTCACCGGACCCGGGAAGGCAGAGGTGTCGAGCGCACGGCGGAACTTCTCGGGCAAAGCGGTCTTGCGAAGGTCCAGCACGACCCGCTCGCCGGTGGCCTCGGTCACTTCGTAGGGTGCGGCAGCGGAGAGGCCGACCTCGACGAAGCTCTGGGCGGGTTCCTGCCGGAAACCCAGGTCCACCACCCGGCCTCCCCCGGGCAGCGATGCGTCGGCGGTAGGGAACTGGGCCTGGGCCTGGGTCACGGTGACGGTGGGAGCTGCCGCTGGGGGCGCCGCCGGCGCGGCCGCGGCGGCAGAAGACCAGAGCACCGCAAAGCCGCCGGGGGTGCGCTCGAGCCGATGTCCGTCGAAGGCGCCCGGCTGGCGCGCCTCGAGCACCGCCCGGATGCCGCCCTCCTGGCGACGGCCGATGCGGACCCGGGCCACGGGACCGTGCGGGAGCTCTTCGGTGACCTGTGCCTCGGGCAGAACGACGCCCTCGGCGTCGACCACGAGCCGCATGCCGTCGGAGAGGGGGAAGGCGCTCAGGTTGTCCGCTTCCTCACCCAACTCGAAGGTCACGCCCGAACCGCCGGGCAGGAGCCGGGCGAGGGGCCCGCGGGCCGGCACCGCCGGGGCCCGGGGGGCAGGGACAGCCGCGGCAGCCGCCGGGCGCAGACGCACCACGAGATCGAGCCCGCCCTCCCCCGGCTCCACCCGGGCATCGCCCGCCCTCGCCAGGCGCACGACCACCCGGCCGGCGCCCCCGGGAAGCGCCCGGAAGGTCACGGTGTCCACGGTGCCGTCCTGCACCAGGGACTGGGGCGGGAGACCCTCGAAGATCACGTCGAAGAGGTCGAGCTCCACGGTCCGGGGATCTCCCCCGGCCGCCAGTTGGTGCCGCAGCGGCCCGCTGGACGCGAGGTGGATGCGCGTCTCCTCCCCCGCGGCGGAAACCTGCACGTCGTGGATCACCGTGCGCTGGGGAGCAGGCGCCGCCGCCGTCGGGGCCTGGGCCGGCGGCACCCCCGCAGACTGCTGCCACGACGCGCAGCCGCCGGCCAGGAGCGCCAGGACCATCGGGACCACCAGGGTCGCGAGCTTCGCGGAGGCTGTTCGGGGGACCACTCGCACTGTTCGCCGTCCCATCGTCGCCCCTCGGGGGGAAGGAATCCTCGCCCACCGCCTCATGGGTTCACCTCGCCTTCTGGCTTCCGCAGCGTCATGGTCATCACCTTGACGTTCTCCTCACCGAACAGGTCTACGAACCGCTCCTCCACGTCCACGCGGTCGGGGCGGATTCCGATGATCCGGCCCCCGCGGTCGCCGATCAGGACGCCGCCGGAGACCACATAGCCCTTTCCTTCGGGGTCTTCCACCAGCGCGACGGATCGGCCCCCTTCGGCCCACATGACCCCCACCAGGCGAATCTCTTCCAGGGCATACCGTTGCAGGGGCGTGCGGGGGACGAAGACCTGGGGCTTCGCCTTGGTCTTGGGCTCGTCGAGCCGGATGAAGGGCTCGAAGGGGTCGCGCAGGCCGGCAGGCTGGTACGAGAAAGCCGGCTCCGGTTCTGTCACGGCGGGGGCCGCCGGCGCGGGTGCCGCTGCAGGAGCTTGGGGAGCGCGAGCGGCTGGGGCCGGCGGGGATGCTGGTGGGGGGGTCCCGCCGCTGCACGCGGCCAGCACTGCGAGCCCCGCCCACATCGCCGTCTTCCACGAGGCGCGCATTCTACCTGCCTCCCGTATTCTGGGCCGGAGCTCCCCGGGGGGCTCCGGGCCTGCCAGGCGCCGCAGCCGTCTGCGGAGGCGCGTCGATGAACTTGAAGGTTACCGCCCGACAGCTCGCCGTGAGCTTGAGACTTCCTGGGGTCGCCTTGGGAACCCCGAAATCGATGTCCTCGATGGTGACGATCCGATCCAGCCGCCCCACCTTGTCGAAGAAGGTCGCCAGGTCGTGGTAGGTGCCGGAAATCTGGAGCTCCAGGGGCACCTCGGCGTAAAAATCCTTCGGCACCGGCGTGCCCGGACGGAAGAGCAGGAACTCGAGCCCCGCCTCCTTGCCCAGGTCGCTGATCTTCTGGAGGAGAGTCGGGATCTCGTCCTGCTCGGGGAGCTTCTTCTTGGCCTCGGTGAGCCGTTCGTCCAAACGGCGCACCTCTTCCTGCACCTGGGGCAGGTTGTCGGCGATGGCCTGGTTCTCGCGCAGCTCCTGACCCAGTTTGTCGTACTGGGCTTCGAGGCCGCGCAGCTCCTGGAGGCGGGGCTGGAAGAGGGCGAAGTAGTACCCCGCGCCGATGACGGCGCACAGAGCCACCCAGACCAGGGCCTTCTTGCGCCCCGACCACTTGAGATAGGTGTCGACGGCTGCGGCCATGGGTCACCCCGCCTCCCTGTAGGCTACGGACGCTCGGATCGTGAAGGCCTTGAGGTTCACGCCCCCCTTGGCGACCTGGCGCGTCACCTCGAGACGCACCCCGCGAAACCAGGGGCTCGCCTCCATGCTCGTCATGAACCGGGCGATGGTCTGGTTGTCGATGGCGAAGCCCTCCAGCGAAAGCGCCCCGCCGGAGTCCTTGAGCTTCTCGATCCAGATCTCCTTGGGCACGATCCGGGCCAGTTCGTCGAGCACCCGCACGGGCCCCCGCTGGCGGGCCTCGAGCTGGGCGATGACCTCGATCTTCTCCTCGAGCTCCCGCTTCTTCTTGCGAAACTCCCGGACCTCGCCGATGATCCCCTGGAGCCGGGAGATCTCGGCCCGGCGCTGCGCAATGCGGGTCTGGAGGTCTGCGATGTCGTTGGTGAGCATGACATGCACGGCCCCGATCCCGATGCCCAGGAGCACCAGCACCGCGACGCCCAGGACCACCTGCTGGCGCAGGCTCTCCCGCTTCTTCTCGGCGCGGACGGGGAGGAGGTTGATCCGGATCATCGCTCGTCCGTCCTCCGCAGCGCGAGACCCGCTGCGACGGCGGCCACCGGTCCGATGGCCTCCAGGTAGTCGGGGTCGAAGAGCTTGTCGGGGGCGTGGACGCCTCGGAAGGGGCTGAGGATCTCCACCGGGATGCCCACCTTCTCCTCCACCGCCATGGCGAGCCCCGGTACGCGACAGGAGCCGCCGGAGAGGAAGATCCGATGGATCTCCTCCTCGGCCGAGGTGGCGCTGAAGAAGTCCAGCGATCTCTGCATCTCGAGCACCAGGTTCTCGGTGGTGAGACGCAGCACGTCGAGCACGTCGGCGGGGCCCGCCCGGTCGGAGCGGCCGCCGAGCTTGAGCACCTCGGCCTCCTCGTAGCCGACGCCGAGCTCCTTCTGGATCTCCTCGGTGAAGTTGCTCCCGCCCACCGTGATGTCGCGGGTAAAGGTGCTGACCCCGTTCTTGAGGACGTTGATGTTCATGATGCTGGCCCCCACGTCGATCAGCACCACGGTCTTGTCCAGGTACTCGGGGCAGGTGACCTCGAAGATGTTCTCGAGGCAGAAGGCATCGACGTCGACCACCTGCGGCACGAGCCCCGCCTCGGCGATGACGGCCGTATAGTCGTTGATGATGTCCTTCTTCACCGCGACTAGGAGCACTTCCATCTGCCCCTCCTCATCGAGGAGCGGCCCGAGGATCTGGAAGTCGATGTTGACCTCGTCGATCTCGAACGGAATGTACTGCTCTGCCTCCCACTGGATCTGGTCTTCCAGCTCGGCCTCGGTCATGAGGGGGAGTTGGATCTTCTTGATGATGAGGGAGTGACCGGAGACGGACGTGGCGACGTTCTTGTTCTTGAGCTTGAGATTGGCGACGAGATTGCGGATGGACTCGACCACGACGGCCGAATCCATGATGACGCCGTCCACAATCGCCTCGGGGGGCAGTTGGGCTACCCCGAAGTGCTTGAGCTCGAACCCGTTCTTGTGGTGCTTGAGCTCCACGATCTTGACGGAGTGGCTCCCGATGTCGAGCCCCACCAGATTGTTCGGCTTCCAGAAGGCCATGCAGCTCTCCTGTTGGGCGAGGGAGGCGCGAGATGCCACGGGCCCGGGAACCCTTCGGATGCCCCCGGGCGGATGGGCGCCAATTTCCGCGAAAATCGGCGCAAATCCTATAAGGGCGACCTATATGTGTCAAGAAAGACCCGGGCGCTCACGCTACGGAAGCCGTATCGGACGCCGCCCCGCGCGACTTGAGCGTCTACGAGTGAAAAACTTTTCTCCTCACGCCTCCTCTTCCCCGTCCTCTTCCTCCACCACCCGGGCCAGGGACGCCACGGTCTCCCCGGGCTCGACGCCGAAGAGCCTGACACCCTGGGTGTTGCGCCCGATGACCGGGATGCCCGAGACGGCGGTGCGGATGAGCTTGCCGCTGCTCGCGATGAGGATGACCTGCTCGGCCTCCTCCACCGCCAGCACATCGGCCACCTTGCCGTTGCGGGCCGTGGTCTTGATGGTGATGAGCCCCTTGCCGCCCCGGGACTGCCGGCGGTACTCGTCGAGCCCGGTGCGCTTGCCGTAGCCGTTCTCCGTGACCGTGAGCAGCGTGGTGCCGGCTCGGATCACGTCGGCAGAGACCACCTCGTCCCCCTCCTGAAGCTCGATGCCCTTGACACCGCGGCTGGTGCGGCCGGTGGGGCGGACGTCTGCTTCCGCAAAGCGGATCGCCAGACCCTGGCGGGTGCTCAGGACGATGTCCTGCTCGCCGTCGGTCAGACGGGTGGCGATGAGCTCGTCGCCCTCGTCGAGGGTCAGCGCCTGGATGCCCCGGTTCTTCCAGGCCCGGGCAAACGCCATGAGGCTCGTCTTCTTTACGATGCCGTGGCGCGTGGCCATGAGGACGAAGGCCCCTTCCCGGAACTCCTTCACCGGGAGGTAGGCGGTGATGGACTCCCCGGGCTCCAGGGGCAGGAGGTTCACGATGGCCTTGCCCCGGGCCGTCGCGCCTGCAAGCGGGATCTCGTGCACCTTGAGCCAGTACACCTGGCCGCGGTCGCTGAAGAAGAGCATGTAGGTGTGGGTGCTGGCCACGAAGAGGTGTTCGACGAAGTCCTCCTCCCGGGTGGCCATTCCCATTCGCCCCTTCCCCCCCCGGCGCTGGCTGCGGTAGAGGGACACGGGGTTTCGCTTCACGTACCCGGTGTGGGAGATGGTGACCACCATCTCCTCCTCGGCGATCAGATCCTCGACCGTGATCTCCTCGGTGTGGGCCACGAGCTCAGTGCGCCGTGCGTCTCCGTACCGGGCCCGGATCTCCTCGAAGTCGGCCACCAGGATCTCGAGCACCTTGCGCTCGTCGGCGAGGATGGCCTCGAGCTCCTCGATCAGGCGCAGGGTCTCCCGGTACTCCTCCAGGATCTTCTCCCGTTCGAGCCCCGTGAGCCGGTGCAGCCGCAGGTCCAGGATGTGCTTGGCCTGGAGCTCCGACAGGGCGAACTCGGCCATGAGCCCTTCCCGGGCCTCGGCCGGCGAAGGGGACCGGCGGATCAGGGCGATGACCGCGTCCAGGTGGTCCAGGGCGATCTTGAGCCCTTCGAGCAGGTGGGCCCGCTCCCGCGCCTTGCGCAGCCGGTAGTGGGTCTTGCGGACCGTGACCTCCCGGCGGTGGTCGAGGAAGTGGCCCAGGGCCTCCTTGATGGTGAGGACCCGGGGCTGGTTGCCCACGATGGCGAGCAGGTTCACCCCGAAGGCCACCTCCATGCGGCTGTGCTTGTAGAGCTGGTTGAGCACGACCCGGGGATCTTCCCCCCGCTTGAGGTCGATCACCACCCGCAGCCCCTCCCGGTCGGACTCGTCGCGCAGGTCGGAGATGCCCTCGATCTTCTTGTCCCGCACCAGTTCGGCGATCTCCTCCACGAGCTTGGCCTTGTTCACCGTGTAGGGCACCTCGGTGACGATGATGGCCTCGCGCCCCGAGCGGGGGTGGCTCTCCACCTCGGTGCGGGCCCGCACCCGCAGGAGCCCCTTGCCCGTGGTATACGCCTCGTGGATTCCCCGGATGCCGTAAATGAAGCCCCCGGTGGGGAAGTCGGGTCCGGGGAGCACGGCCATGAGCTCGGCGATGGTCGTCTCGGGCCGACGGATGAGCAGGATCAGGGCGTCACAGAGCTCTCCCAGGTTGTGGGGTGGGATGTTGGTGCTCATGCCCACGGCGATGCCCGAGCTGCCGTTGGTCAAGAGGTTAGGGAAGCGCGAGGGCATGACCACGGGCTCGGAGAGCGAGCCGTCGTAGTTGGGGATGAAGTCCACCGTCTCCATGTCGATGTCGGCGAGGACCTCGCCGGCCAGCTTGGCCATGCGCACCTCGGTGTAGCGCATGGCCGCGGGGGCGTCGCCGTCGATGGAGCCGAAGTTTCCCTGCCCCTCCACCAGGGGGTAGCGCAGGCTGAAGTCCTGGGCCATCCGCACCATGGTGTCGTAGATGGCCGCGTCGCCGTGGGGGTGGTACTTGCCCATGACGTCGCCCACCACGCGGGCGGACTTCTTGTAGGGCTTGTCCCAGCGGTTCCCCAGGTCGTGCATGGCGTAGAGCACGCGCCGGTGCACCGGCTTCATGCCGTCGCGCACATCGGGGAGCGCCCGCCCGATGATCACGCTCATGGCGTAATCGAGGTACGAGCGCTTCATCTCCTCTTCGATGGCGATGGGGAGCAGATTCGAACGGGTGTGCATGGTCCCTCCCGGGGGCGTGGTTCACGGGGTCGGCGATTTGTACCACAGATGGGGGGCGGGTCATAAGGTAGTGCTGGATCCTGGCGTGCTACTCCTCCGCCTCGAAGGCGTTAGGGTACACCTCGACCCGCGGCTTCCCCCCCTCGAGCCACACCGCCACCACGTCGAAGCGCTGGGCCACGTCGCCCAGGTCGTGCTGGAGCGCGTAGTAGCGGGCGAGCCGGGTCATGCGGCGGCGCTTTCGCCGGTCCACGGCCTCGAGGGGGCCGCCGAAGTCGTCGGAGCGCCGCGCCTTGACCTCCAGGAAGACCAGCGTGCGGCCGTGCACGGCGACGCAGTCGAGCTCTCCGAGGCGGCACCGGTAGTTGCGCGCCACGATCCGGTAGCCCAGGGACTCGAGGTGGCGGACCGCCAGCTCCTCGCCCAGGTCGCCCAGGCGTTTCGTCATGGAGCTTGGGGGGGGAAGAGCTCGGTCTGCACGAGCACCCCCGGAGCGAGGCACACCCCCCGGAAGGTGCGCCGGTGGATGGGGCAGGGGCCGAGTCGGCGCAGGGCCTCCCGGTGGTCGGCGGTGGGGTAGCCCCGGTGGCTCTCGAATCCGTATCCGGGGTACTCCCGGGCGTACGCGTCCATCAGGGCGTCGCGGTGCTGCTTGGCCAACACCGAGGCGGCGGCGATGGCGGTGGAGAGGCCGTCGCCCCCTACCACCGTGCGCTGGGGAATGCTGGAGGGAAGGGGCCGGTTTCCGTCCACGAGGAGGAAGTCCGGGGGGGCGCCGAGAGCGGCGACCGCCCGGCTCATGGCCAGCAGGCTCGCCTGGAGGACGTCGAGGGCGTCGATCTCCGCCGGGCTCGCGGCGCCCACGGCGAAGCACACCGCCTCGCGACGGATCAGCGGCTCCAGCCGTGCCCGGGCCGCCGCAACCAGACGCTTGGAGTCGTCGAGCCCCGGGATCTCGGTGCCCGGCTCGAACACCACAGCCGCGGCCACCACGGGCCCCGCCAGGGGGCCCCGGCCGGCCTCGTCGAGCCCGCAGACCCGGCGGTAGCCACGGGCATGGGCTTCCCGGGCGGGAAGCCCCAGACACCCGGCCGGCCGCCCGGGTTGGCGGGCGGGCCGGCCCCTG
>JBFLZB010000089.1 GCA_040756475.1 Thermodesulfobacteriota bacterium | reverse complement strand
CAGGGGCTGGGGGCTGGGGGCTAGGGGCTAGGGGCTAGGGGCTAGGGGCTAGGGGTCAGGGGCTGGGGGCTAGGGGCTAGGGGCTAGGGGCTAGGGGCTAGGGGCTAGGGGCTAGGGGCTAGGGGCTAGGGGTCAGGGGCTAGGGGTCAGGGGCTAGGGGCTAGGGGCTAGGGGGCGGGAGGCCGGAAGGGAGGGTCGCGATGCGGTACGGGAGGCTTGGGCTCGTGCTCCTGGGGGGATGGCTGGCCGCGGTGCCGGCGATGGCCGAGGCGCTTTCGCCGATTGCCCTGCCGCCGCCCCGGACCGAGGGGGGGATGCCCCTCAGGGAGGCGCTGAAACTGCGCAGCACGAGCCGGGCCTTTGCCCCCGAGCCGCTGCCGGCCCAGACCCTGTCCGACCTCCTGTGGGCCGCGTGGGGGATCAATCGGCCCGACGGCAAGCGCACGGCGCCCTCGGCGCGCAACTGGCAGGAGATCGACCTGGTGGTCGTATTGCCGGAGGGGGCGTACGTCTATGACCCGACGGGCCATGCACTAAAGCCGCTCGTGGCGGGGGACCTGCGCGCCCTCACGGGGAGGCAGGAGTTCGTTCGGGAGGCCCCCGTGACGCTGGTGTACGTGGCCGACACGGCCCGGATGGCCGGGGCCTCGCCGGAGCAGGTGGAGCCGTGGGCCTTTGCCGATGCCGCCTTCATCAGCCAGAACGTGTACCTCTTCTGCGCCTCCGAGGGGCTCGCCACGGGGGTCCGGGCCCTGGTGGACCGCCCCGCGCTCGCCCGGGCGCTCGGTCTCGCCGACGCCCAGCGCATCACGCTCACCCAGGGCGTCGGCTTCCCGAAGAAGTAGGGATACGGCGATGCGCGCCATGGTGCTCCAAAGCCTCGACGGCCCCGGCGCCCTTTTCCCGGCCGAAGTCCCCGAACCCCACGATCCCGACCGCGTGGTGATCGAGGTGCGCGCGGCGGGGGTGTCGTATGCAGACGCCTTGGTCTTGCGTGGGAAGTACCAGCTTCGCATCGCCCCGCCCTTCGTGCCGGGCACGGAGGTGGCCGGCGTGGTGCGGTCGGCGCCCGCCGGGAGCGGGTTTTGCCCAGGGGACCGGGTGGCGGCCTTCGTGCGCTGGGGGGCCTGGGCCGAGGTGGCGGCGGCGGAGCCCTTCTACACGTTCCCCGTCCCCGAGGAGCTCCCGTTCCCCGAGGCGGCGGCCCTGCCCTTGAACTACCGCACGTCCCACTTCGCGCTCCTGTGGCGCGGGGGCCTGCGGGCCGGGGAGACGGTGCTGGTCCACGGGACGGGGGGCGGTGTAGGCTCGGCGGCGGTGCAGATCGCCGTGGCCTCTCGGGCGCGGGTGCTCGCGACGGCCGCCGGCGAGGAGAAGCAGGCGGTGGCGCGGGGCGCGGGGGCCGAGGTGGTGTTCGACCCCGGCTCGGCCTGGCTCGGCCTGGTGCGCGACGCCACGGGGGGCAGGGGGATCGACGTGGTCTTCGACCCGGTGGGGGGCGCCCTCTTCGACGACAGCGTGCGCTGTCTCGCGCCGGGCGGGAGGCTTCTCGTGGTAGGCTTTGCGGGCGGCGCGATCCCGACCGTCGCCGTGAACCGCCTCCTCCTGCGAAACGCATCGGTGGCAGGCGTGGCCTTTCCCGAGTACGCCGCCGGCGATCCCGCCATGCCTCGCCGGGTGGCCGACGAGGTGCTCGCGCTCCTCGCCAAGGGCCGCCTGCGGCCCGCGATCGGCGACCGCTACCCCCTGGAGCGTGCGGGCGAGGCAGTGCGCGCCCTGGAGGCCCGCACGGCGGTGGGGAAGCTGGTGCTGGTTCTGGGGTGAGGGGGCAGGGACCCAAGGGACCGCAAGGGCTGCAAGGACGGGCCCGTGGTCCTTTCGGTCCTTGCCGTCTTTTTCGTCCCTGGGTTCTTCTGCTGCCTGCCCCTCATCTTCTCCGGCCTCCCGGCCGAACCATAGAAGCGTGCAAGTGTACCGGTGTGCCTCGAACACGTTGGGGAGGAGTGCGATGGGAAGGGTGACGCGGGTGCTGACGGCCGTCGCGGCGTTGGGGATGCTGGCGGGCTGCTCGGGAAAGACGCTGGTGGAGAGCGACCTGGGGATCAAGGGGGCGCCGGACTGGGTGAACAAGGGCACCCAGGTCTTGAACGACCGGGGCGGGCGGCTCTTCCACGGGGTCGGGCAGGCGCCGGAGCTCGGGGACGCGTCCCTCCAGGTCTCCACCGCCGACAACCGGGCCCGGGCCGAGTTGGCGCGGGTCCTCTCCTCGTACATGGACGTGGTGGGCACCGACTACACCGCCGCGGTGGGGGCCGGAGAGGGGCGCTCCAATGAACAGGCGGTGAGCCAGCAGATCCAGAGCCTCACCCAGGTGAACCTGAGCGGGGCCAAGATCATCGCCCACTGGAAGGACCCCAGGACCCGCACGGTCTACTCCCTGGCCGAGCTCGACCTCAAACAGATCAAGGACGCCACCGGCGCGGTCAAGGACATGAGCCCGGGGTTTCGGCAGCACCTCGACGCCCACGGCGACAACCTGTTCGACCGCCTGATCCGGGAGAAGAAGTGATGCGGTGTACTGGTCGAATCGCCCGAGGCCTGGTCTGGACGACCCTCCTAGCCCTGTGCGCGGCCGGGTGCGCCCCTAAAGTCACCCGCCTCGACGCGGGCGAGGTGCGCGACCTGAGCGGTGCGTGGAACGACACGGATTCCCGGCTCGTGTCGGAGGAGATGGTAGGGGACATGCTCGAGGGGCTGTGGCTGCGCGAGCGCGCCGGCAGCGGCCGCCCAGCGGTCATCGTGGGCGAGATCCGAAACCTCAGCCACGAGCACATCAGCGTCTCCACCTTCGTGGCCGACATCGAGCGGGCGGTCATCAACTCGGGCCGGGTGGAGTTCGTGGCGTCCCGGGGGGAGCGGGGGGAGATCCGGGAGGAGCGCAAAGACCAGGATCTGCACGCCAGCGAGAGCACCCGCAAGGCCATGGGGCAGGAGCGGGGCGCCGACTTCATGCTCCAGGGTACCATCAATACCATCATCGACGCTTCGGGCCAGACCCAGGTGCGCTACTACCAGGTGGACCTGACCCTGCTCAGCATGGCCGACAACCGCAAGGTGTGGGTGGGCCAGAAGAAGATCAAGAAGCTCGTGGAGCGCAGCCGGCTGCGCTCGTAGGCGGGGGAGGGAGCCGGGCCGGTGCAGGGGATGGGCGCAGGCACCCGGCGGGGCTTGGTCTTCGCCCTGGCGGGGCTCCTGGCCGGGCCCACCGGGCTGACCGGGTGTGCCGGCCACAGCCGGTCGTTTGCGCCCATCGAGCGCTGCCTCGCGACCCAACGGCCGGCCGATGCCCTGGTGCTCCTCGACGCCCAGAAGCACGCCGGCCGGGACCGCCTGCTCTACCTCCTGAACCGGGCCATGCTCCTTCGCCTCACCGGCGACCTCGCGGGCAGCAACGCCCATTTCGAGCAGGCCAAGGAGTTGATCGACGCCCTCTCGGCCCTGAGCGTGAGCGAGCAGGCGGCCTCCTTTCTCGTCAACGACGCCACTCGCAGCTACGAGGGGGAGCCCCACGAGCAGGTGCTCCTCCACATGTACGCCGCCCTCAACTACCTGGAGGAGGGTCGCCGGGACGAGGCCAGGGTGGAGGCCCTCCAGGTGGACCTGCGGCTGCGCCGGTTGGCGGAGCGGGCGCCGGAGAGCCCGTTTCGCGCCGATCCCTTTGCCCGATACCTCACCGGCCTTCTCTACGAGGAGCGGGGCGAGTGGAGTGATGCCCTGATCGCGTACCGGAAGGCCTTCGAGGCCTACCGGGCCCACGGCGAGCGCTACCCCCTGGCGGTACCCCCGGCGCTCCAGGCGGATCTTTTGCGCCTGACCGCGCGGATGGGGCTTAGCGACGAGCGCGAGGGATACCGCCAGGCCTTCGGGGACGTCCCCACCGAGGGCTCTCCCCTGGAGGAGGGCCTGGGGGAGGTCGTCTTCCTGCTCCACAGCGGGCTGGCGCCCGTGAAGCGCGAGGAGTCGCTGGTCCTCCCCGACCCGGCCTCGGGCCTCCTGGTCTCGGTTTCCCTGCCCCGCTACGAGCGCCGGACCCGCCACGCCCAACGGGCGCGGGTTGCGGCGGGAGACCGTACCGCCTACACCGAGCTGGCGCACGACATCGAAGCCATCGCGCTCGCCAACCACGAGGCGCTCCTGCCGGGAATCACCGCGCGGGCCCTGGCGCGGGCGGTGGCCAAGTTTGCCGCCGCGAAGAGCGTCCAGAAGCGAAACGAGGCTGCCTCGGTGCTCCTCAATCTGGCCGCGGTCCTGACCGAGCGGGCCGATACCCGCAGCTGGCTGACCCTGCCCGCCCAGATCCAGGTGGCCCGGGTGGCGCTGGAGGCGGGGCGCCACGACGTTACCCTGGAGGTGCTCGGGGCCTCCGACCGGGTGCTGTGCCGGCAGGAGTTTCCCGGGGTCCGGGTCGAGGGGGGCCGGCGCACCTACCTTTCCTACCACTGGCCCGAGCCTTGATCCGTCTTCTGGCCCATTCCCCGGCCCATTCCCTGCCCCATTCCCTGACCCGATCCCTCGCGAGGCACTCGTCATGCGAAGCGCCGCCCCCACTCTCACGGTTGTCCTCCTCCTGGCCCTGGGCTGCGCCGGGGCCCCGGCCCGGCCCGAGTGGGTGGCCGACACGCCCCAGGCGTATCCGGCCTCCCGCTATCTCCTGGGCCGCGGCCAGGGGGATACGCCTGCCCTAGCCCGGGACCGGGCCCGGGCGGATCTGGCCAAGAACTTCCGGGTACGGGTGAGCGAGGAGAGCGAAGACCGGGTGACCTACACGAGCGCATCCCAGGGGGAGGGGACGCCGGCCCGCCTGGAGGCCCAGGCCTCCCGGTGGATCGCCGCCCGCACCGACCAGGTGGTGGAGGGGTCGCGGATCGCCGAGGCCTGGCAGGATCCGGGCAGCCGCGCCCACCACGCCCTGGCGGTCCTGGACCGGCTCCAGGCGGGCACGGGTCTGCGCCAGCAGGCGGCGCGCCTGGACGGGGTGACCCGGGAGGCCCTGGCCCAGGCCCGGGCCAGCGACGACCTCCTGGTCCAGATCGGGGCCGCCGGCCGGGCCGTGGAGGCCCAACGGGAGCGCGCCCAGGTGCAGCGCCTGCTGGCCGTGGTGGACCCCACGGGTGCCGGCAGCCCGCCACCGTACGAGCTGGCCCGCCTGGAGGCCGACGAGGCCGAGGTCCGCCGCCGGCTGCGGGTGGCCCCGCGGGCCCTGGAAGACCCCCTGGGCGGCCTGGAACGGGCGGCGGGGGCGGCGCTGGCGGCCGCGGGCTTCCTTCCCGAGGCGGGGGAGGCCGCGGCCTACGAGCTCGACGCCCGCCTGTCGGCCACCGAGCACCCGGGCGCCGACGGCTGGCACTGGGTGCGGGGCACCCTCGAAGTGAGCCTGAAGGAGCGGGGGGGAGCGGTGCGGGGCTCCCATCGGTGGGACGTAAAGGCCTCGGGCCAGCAGCCCGAGCTGGCCCGCCGCCGGGCCGCCGACCAGGCGGCGAGCCTCCTGGAGGCCGAGCTCGGCGGGGTGCTCCTGGGATTCGGCGCGGGGGCGAAGCGCTGAGGAAAGGGGAGCACGGACCCAGGGAACCTCAAGGACCTCAAGGACGGGCCCCGGCCGCGATCCGCCACCTGGGTGGCGAGCGGGTTCCGGGAGCCCCTGCGCTCCGCCCCGCAATCCGCGTGAATTGGAGGGGGGCCCCCTCACGGAATCGGTGCGCATCGCTTCACCGGTTTCCACCGGCTGTGGCGGATCGGTCGATGCGGCACGGGGCTATGCTCCGGGGCTCCCGGAACCCGCCCCGTGATTTGGTGGTGGATTCTGGTCGGCCTGGCCCTCATCCTCATGGGTCCTTGCAGTTCGTTGGGGACAAGGGGGTGGGGACAAGGGGGTTGCCGCCGGCCGACAGAAAGGGTAAGGGGGTTGCGCACGGGCGCCCAAGGCCGTGCCGGCCAGCCGGGGCGCCCGGGGGAAACGAGGGAGAGGATCATGGCAGAGGCAGTGCAGTGGAGGAAGACCCACTGTGGGCGCATGGATCACGGCGGCTGCGGGCTCCTCGTGGGGGTGCAGGACGGCAGGATCGTGCAGGTCAGGGGCGACCCTGAGGCATATTTCAGCCGCGGCTACGTCTGCGCCAAGGGCCTCGCGTCCCCGGATCGGCTGACCCACCCCGACCGCCTCACCCACCCCCTGCGGCGGCTCGGCAGGCGCGGCGCCGGCCAGTGGGAGCGGATCTCCTGGGACGAAGCCCTGGGCCACGTGGCGGAGAACCTGGGCCGCATCCGCGAGGCCCACGGAGCGCGGGCGGTGGCCTTCGGGGTGGGCATGCCCAAGGGGCTGGAGCACTTCGTGCTGATCCGCCTGGCGAACCTGTTCGGTTCCCCCAACGTGGTGGCCTCCCAGGACGTGTGCCACGCGCCCCGGGAGATCGCCGGCGTGCATACCTGCGGTTTCTACCCGGTGGCCGACTTTCACCACCCGAGCAAGCTCGTCCTCCTGTGGGGCAGCAACATCACGGCCACCAACGAGGAGGGGGAGATCTGCCGCCTGCTCCTCGACCAGCTGGATGCCGGCGCGCGCCTGGCGGTGATCGACCCCCGCAGGACCGACCTCGTGGGCCGGGCCGAGCAGTGGGTGCAGCTGCGCCCCGGTACGGACCACGCCCTGGCTCTGGCCATGCTCCACGTCATCATCGAAGAGCGGCTCTACGATGCGCCGTTCGTGGCCCGGTGGACCCACGGCTTCGACGAGCTGGCCGCCCACGTGCGCCAGTACACTCCGGAGCGCATGGCCGAGGTGACCTGGGTTCCCGCCCCGGTCATCCGCGACACGGCCCGGCTCTACGCAACCACGCGGCCGGCGGTGATCCAGTGGGGCAACCCCCTGGAGCAGACGGTGAACGCCTTCGACGCGGTGCGGGCGCTGCTGTGCCTGATGGCGATTACCGGCAACCTGGACGTGCCCGGCGGCAACCTGGACGCCCGCGACCCCAGGATTCTCGGTCTGGCGGAGTTCGTGCGGGCCGACCTCCTTCCCGGAAAGCGCACGGAGATGGTCAGCGCCCACCACGGGGTGATCCCCCGGTTCATGACCGTGCCTCCGGCCTTCTTCCGCCGCGCCGTCCTGGAGGAGACGCCCTACCCGATCAAGGGCTTCTATGCCATGGGCTCGAACGCCATGCTCTCCTATGCGGACAGCGGACAGACCCACCGGGCCCTCGAGAAGCTCGACTTCATCGCCGTGGCCGATCTCTTCATGACCCCGACGGCCGCCATGGCCGACGTGGTGCTCCCGGTGGCCAGCCAGTTCGAGATCAACGACATCGGCCACTACGGGCTCGGGCACGGCTTCATCGTGGCGCGCCCCAAGATCGTGGAGCCGCCCGCCGCGTGCCGGTCGGACATGCAGATCCTCAGCGACCTGGGCCGGCGCCTGAGCCCGCCCGAGCTGTGGCACGACGACGCCGAGCGGTTCCTCGACGACGTCCTGGGGCCCTCGGGGCTGTCGTATGCGGAGTTTGCCGAGAAGGGGTACCTGAAGGGGCCCGAACGCTTTCGGGGATACGAGGAGAAGGGGTTTCGCACGCCCACCGGAAAGGTGGAGCTGCGCCTGAGCACGGCCGAGAAGCTCCAGCTCAGCCCCCTGCCGGCGTGGCGCGGCCTGCCCGAAGAGGAGGATCCCGGCTACCCGCTCCTCCTCACCAGCGCCAAGAGCCGCTTCTATCTCCACTCCTCCTACCGCTGGGTGGAGAAGCTGCGCAGGCAGCGGCCCGAGCCGCGGGTCGAGCTCCACCCCGAGACGGCGGCAGCCCACGGCATCGGCCAGGGCGACCCGGTGGTCATCGAGACCCGGCACGGCCGCATCGTCCAGCAGGCCCACCTGGTCGGGACCCTCCATCCCCGGGTGCTCTGCGCCGCCCACGGGTGGTGGTTCCCCGAGGGCGACCCCCAGCGCCAGTACGACTGGGACCGGGCCAACCTGAACATGCTCACGTCCACCCAGGCCCTGGGCAAGGAGTTCGGCACCCCGAACCTCAAGGGGCTGGGCTGCCGGATCCGGCGGGGATAGGGCGTAGCGCTCGACCGGTGTGGCAGGGGAGCTGCGTCCGGGCGGCTTCCGAGAGCTCGTGCTTGGTCCTTTCTCCCGGCGATTTCGGGAGCGAACGGACGTGCCGGGCCCCCGCCGGAGAACCTCCGACGGAGCGTTCCTGCAACCGGCATCTCCCTGCCTCCTTGGACGGTGCCCGTTCCCGGCCCTCGCCGGACCGGTCTCCGTGGCGGGGGGTCGCAGTGCCCGATCGTGGGCCCGTTCTGCCGGGGGGCCCGAGCGCCAATCCATGCGCCGGCAGACGGCAGTGCGAGGCTGTTCTTGCCGGTCTGCGATCCTCTGTTAAAGTCCTTCCTTCCCGTCGCCACAGCACCCCCGCGCTCCGGTTCCAGCCCAGTCGGCGTGCTGCGGCCGACGACAACGTGGACGGTCTTGTGGGCACCTCCCACCGGCCGATGGACCCTCGGCCCAACGGCCGACCCCCCAAGGCATGGAGGAGAGACGATGGAGTTCTCTGCGGACAAACTACTGGAAGCCGTGCAGTTCTGGGGCCTGAAGGCGGTGATGGCGGTCGCCATCTTCGTCATCGGCCGAATCGTGGCGCGGGTGCTGCGCAACTCGCTGCGTGCCGCCCTGCGGCGCGGCAAGGTGGAAGAGACGCTGGTGTCCTTCGCCTCCAACCTGACCTATGCCCTGCTCATGGTGATGGTGATCATCGCCACCCTCAACCAGCTCGGCGTGCAGACGACCTCCTTCATTGCCGTCCTCGGCGCAGCCGGCCTGGCGGTGGGCCTGGCCCTGCAGGGGTCGCTGGCCAACTTTGCTGCAGGCATTCTGATGATCATCTTCAAGCCCTTCAAGGTTGGGGATTTCGTCGAGGCCGCCGGTACCATGGGGATCGTGGAGGAGATCGAGATCTTCACGACCAAGCTGCGTACCCCAGACAACAAACAGATCATTGTCCCCAACAACCAGATCACCAACGGCAACATCACGAACTTCTCCGCAAAGGAGACCCGTCGCGTCGACCTGGTGGTGGGGGTCAGCTACGGCGACGACCTCAACAGGGTCCAGGCCGTTCTGGAAGACATCCTGAGCAAGGACGAGCGCATTCTCAGCGACCCGGCCCCCACCATCGGCGTGCTGGCGCTCGGGGAGAGCAGCATCGACTTCGCGGTGCGCCCCTGGGTGCCATCCGGCGACTACTGGCCCACGTTGTTCGACCTCAACAAGACCATCAAGGAGCGCTTCGACGCCGAGGGTATCTGCATTCCCTTTCCGCAGCGCGACGTGCATCTGTTTTCCGTCAAGGGAGATGCTGCCGCCGCGTAGGGTTTTTAGGTCAAATGCCGCGCACGGGCAGGAGGCCCGCGGCCTCGACCCCTTCGGGTCTGACCCGCGCCCCCAGGGCGTAGACCTCCACGCCCGCGGCAGCGGCCCGCCGAAGACCCTCTGCGTAGGCGGGGTCGATGTCGGCGGCGGGCTCGAACCACCGGCCGTCGCCTCGCTGGACGACGTAGAGCATGGCGGCCCGGTGGCCCGCCCGCACCTGGGCGGCGAGCTCGTGCAGGTGCTTGAGGCCCCGGGCGGTGGGGGCGTCGGGGAAGCGCGCGGCGCCCCCTTCCACCAGGGTCACGTTCTTCACCTCCACGTAGCACAGCCCCGGACCCGAGAGCAGCAGGTCCACCCGGCTGTGCTCGCCCAGGGGCCGCTCCCGGACGATCTGCGAAAAGCCCGCAAGCGCGGGCACCCGCCCCGCGCGGATGGCCGCTTCGGCCAGGCGGTTGGGCACGGCGGTGTCGACACCCACCCAGCCGGCGGGGCCTTCCACCGCTTTCCAGGTGTAGCGGAGCTTGCGGGCGGGATTGGCGCTGTCCCACAAGAGGGCAATGCGCCCGGGAAAGAGGCACCCCCGCATGGAGCCCGTGTTGGGGCAGTGGGCCACGGCGGGCGTGCCGTCGTCGAGCACCATGTCCGCCAGGAACCGCTGCCGCCGGCCCAGAAAGGTGGCGAACCGCCGGGGCTCCGGAAAAGGGACGAAGACGGGCGGGCTCAAGGGGCGTGCTCCCCGGGACGATGAGTTCGGGGTGCGAACCCGCCCCGGAGGTGCCCCGTGAAAGGCCTCGGTCTCATCGTCGTCCTCGCCGCGCTGCTCACCATCACCTATCTCGTGGTCCGGGACCTCGATACCCTCCACTCCCGCAGCGGAGACCAGGTGGTGCTGGAACCCCTGGAAGCCGCCAAGGGTACCGTGGACCTCCTCAACCGCACCCAGGACGAGCGCCTCCAGCGAATCGACGAGGCGAAGTGAACGGGGGCGACGGGTGACGCGTGACGCGTGACGGGTAGGTCGGCCTCGCGCCGGGCGGCGCGAAGAAGCGGGCAGCTCGAACCAGGAGGGCAGTCGGCGACACCCCGTCACGCCTCACCTCTCACGATTCGCGTCTCACGCGTCCCGACCCCGCCCCCTCGCCAGCGCCGCCTCGACCTTCGCGAGGATTCCCCTCAGGATCCGCACGTCTCGTGGCTCGGGAAGCCGCCGGGAGAGCATGCGCCGCACCTCGTTCATCATCCGGGCCGGGCTTGCCTCTTCGATGAAACCGATCTCGTGCAGCACGCGCTCGGCGTGGGCGTAGAACCCCTCGAGCTCCCCAACCGGCGCGGGCGCCGGGACCGCGGGCGCAGCGGGGGCGGCCAGGGCCAAGGACGCCTCGTAGCAGAAGAGCCCCACCGCCTGGGCGAGGTTGAGGCTCGGGAGGCGCCGATGAGTGGGGATGCGCACCAGCCAGTGGCACCGCTGGAGCTCCGCGGTGGTGAGTCCCGCGTCTTCCCGACCGAAGACCGCGGCGACGCGAGCCGCGGGGGCCTCTTGCGAGAGGCGCTGCGCCGCTGTCCGAAGGTCCATGCCGTCCCTGCGGCGCTTGCCCAGGCGGGTGGTAAAGCCCAGGGCAACCTGCGCTTCCCCCAGGGCCTCCTCGAGGCTCGTCGCGAGCCGGGCCCCGCGCACCACGTCCACCGCGGTTCGGGCCATGGCCGGGAGCGACGGGTCTTCCAGCGCGCGAGATGCCGGGTTCACCAGGACGAGGCGGGAGAGGCCGAAGTTGGCCATCACCCGGGCCACGCTGCCCAGATTGCCCCCGTACAGGGGCTCTACGAGGACGACGGATACGAGGTCCAGGGAGGACACGGCTTTTCGGCCTCAGGGCGGGAGAGGCAAGAAAGGGGAGGCCCCGGGGCCTCCCCTTTCTTGCAATGGGCTCGGAACGGGCGCGGCGCTACTTCTTGACCGGGGGCTTGATGCCCAGCCGCTTGGCCGAGTGGTCGCGCCCCATGTAGAAGTTGAGCCAGGACGAGGTCCAGAGCAGGTCGTAGTTGACCGGCGGCACGTGGTAGGCCCCCAGAGTGTCCTCGGCGCCGTGGCTCTTGAGCCTCGGGTAGGCCCGCACGTAGATGCACTGCTTTTCCTTGGGGTACACCTCGCACCAGCCCTCAAAGCTTCCGCCGCAGGGGCCGTTCCTCTGCCCCTTGGGGCACTGGCTCGTGGGGCACAGGTAGGCGATGTCGAACAGGCCGCAGTCTCCGCAGTGCATGCACTCGTTGGTCATCACCTTCATGAAGTGCTCGACCCGGGTGAAGGCGTGCTCCACAGCCGAGCCGTCCACGGCCTTGGCGAAGGCCTGCATGGGCTTGAAGAGGAAGCCCTTCTCCTCGAACATCGCGTGGTGGAGCACCTGGAAGGCCTTGTACCCCAGGCCTGCGCTCGCCCGGTCCTTGGAGCGGTCCACCGGGAACTCGGCGTTGAGGCCGGTCTTGGGGTCCTTCTCGAAGTAGTACCAGCCGTTGGGCTGGGGAAAGTCGAACTCCCGCACGAGATCCGGCCAGTTGGAGGCAAGCTCCTCGCCCTTGGCGATGATCTGCTCCACTTCCTCGTACTTCATCCCGTGGCCGCCGATGTGCACGCCGGAAAACCCCATGCCCTTCATCATGGCGTACATCTTGGCCGCGCGCTCCAGGCGCTTGCCCTTGCCCTTGTCCTCGGCCTCCGCCTCCTTCGCGATGGCGGCCACGAGCTCGTTGGTGACGACGCACCCGGGCAGGCCGTTGCGGTTCATGAGCCGGGCGGCACCGAGGGGCAGCAGGTAGATGTTGCCGATGACCGGTACGTGCCCGTAGCCCAGGTGCTTCACCATCAGGAGGGCTTCGTGGATCTTGCGGGCGTCGTAACCGAGCTGGGTCACGATGAACTGGGCGCCTGCCTCGAGCTTCTTCTTGAGCTTGTAGTACTGGCCCATCTGCTCGGACTCCAGGGCCTTGAAGGGGCTCACCGCCGCCCCGGCGAAGAAGTGGGTGGGCGCCAGGGTCGCGGTGCCCTTCATGGTGGGCACTTCGAGCCCCTTGTTCAGGTCGGTCACCATGTGGAGGAGCATGCTGGGGTCGATGTCGAACACGGGCTTGGAGCGGCCCATGTAACCCGTGTAGGTATAGTCGCCCGTCATGAGCAGGAGGTTTCGAACCCCCGCGCGCTCCATGCCGTACAAGAGCCCTTCGAGCTGGTTTCGGTTCTTGTCCTTGCACGTGAAGTGGACCAGGGGCTCGATCCCCATCTTGAGGATCTCGGTCCCCAGCATCTCGGCGGAGATGGCGGGATTGCCCCCCGGGTTGTCTGTGATGGTAAGGGCGTGGACCTTGCCCCCCTTGACTGCCTCCTGGGCCGAGGCGACCACCACCTCCTGGGCCTTCTCGAAGGAGCCCCGGCCGGGCACGAGCTCCCAGGTGATGCTCAGGGCGTTCTTGTCGAGGAGCGACTGTTGGAATTTCGTGAGATTCTCGGCCACGATCCTTCCTCCTCTCCCGGGGGAAAATGAACAGCACGAAGAGCAAACGCGGCGGATTATAGGGAGCGGCCCCGGCGAAGTCAACGAAGTGGGCGGCCCGGAATTGACGCTTTGGGGCGGTCGCTGCCCCCCTACCCCAGCACCTCGAAATCTTCCTGGTGGTAGTCTTGCCGGGCGCGCAGCGAGATGCGCCGGCCGAGCACCCGCTCCAGATCCTCCAGGCTCGCCCGCTCCTCCTCGTAGAGGTAGCTCACCACGTCGGGGTGGGCGAGCACCACCACCTCTTCGCCCACGAAGCCCCGGCGGCGCCGCCGGAGCTCCCGGAAGAGCTCGTAGGCCACCGTGGTGCGGGCCTTCACGGTGGCCTTGCCCTCGCAGTAGGGGCAGGGCTCGCACAGGGTGCGTCCCAGGCTCTCCCGGATGCGCTTTCGGGTCATCTCCACCAGGCCCAGGCTCGAGATCTCCAGCAGATTGGTCTTGGCCCGGTCCTTTCGCAGCTCCGCTTCCAGGGCCTCGAAGACCTTCTGGCGGTTCTCCTCCACCTCCATGTCGATGAAGTCGAGGATGATGATCCCCCCGATGTTGCGAAGCCGCAGCTGGTAGGCGATCTCCCGGGCGGCTTCGAGGTTGGTCTTGAGGATCGTGTCCTCGAGGTTTCGCTTGCCCACGTAGGAGCCCGTGTTCACGTCGATGGCGGTCAGGGCCTCGGTGAGCTCGATGACGATGTAGCCGCCGCTTTTCAGCCACACCTTGCGCTCCAGGGCCTTGGAGATTTCGAGCTCGATGCCGTAGAAGTCGAAGATGGGCTCGGGGCGGGTGTAGAGCTCCACCGCGGGCTTGGCCTGGGGCACGTACTTCTCCACGAACTCCAGGATCTTGCGGTACTCCTCCGGGGAGTCCACCACGACGCGCTGCACGTCGGGGGCGTAGAGGTCGCGGATGGAGCGGAAGGTGACGTCGAGATCCGAGTGGATCAGGTTGGGGGCGGGGGCCCGGGCGGCCTTCTTCCCGATCTCGTCCCAGAGGCGGGCGAGGAACTCCATCTCGGGCTGGAGCTCCTCGGCGCTGCACCCCTCGGCGGCGGTGCGTACGATGAAGCCCCCGGAGGGTCCGGGGCGAAGCCCCGTCACGGTCTCCCGCAGGCGGGTGCGCTCGGCTTCGTCGGTGATGCGCCGCGACACCCCCACGTGGTTCACGTCGGGCAGGTAGACGACGTTGCGCCCGGGCAGGCTCACGAACTGGGTGATGCGGGCCCCCTTGCGGCCCAGGGGCTCCTTGGCCACCTGGACCAGGATCTCCTGGCCTTCCTGGAGGAGGTCCTCGATGGGGGAGAGCACCCGGGCCCGGGGGAAGGGCTCGTCGTCGTCGAGCTCCTGTTCCGCGCCGAAGAGCTCGGTGTACTCCTTCACCGCTGACTTCACGTCTGAGACGTAGAGGAAGGCCGCCTTCTCCAGGCCGATGTCCACGAAGGCGGCCTGCATGCCGGGCAGCACCCTCACGACGCGGCCCTTGTAGATGCTGCCGGCCACCCGCCGGTCCTTCACGTACTCGATGTAGAGCTCGGCCAGGAGCTTGTTCTCCAGGAGGGCCACCCGGGTCTCCTGGGGGCTCGCGTTGATCACGATCTCCTTGGTCAGGGTCGTGGCCGCTTCGGCCACGTGGACGGCCGGGTGCGAGGGTGGGCTGTCGGTCTTCATGGCGGATCCCCAGGTCTGTCGGCGGGGCGCAGGGCCCTCACGCCAGTTCGTTTCGGGTCTTCAGGATACGGGCACACGCCCGCTCGGCCTCCGGCAGCCCGGCCAGGGCGCGCACCAAGTCCTCCATGCCCAGGGCGGTGCCGTCCTGGGCCCGGCGCAGGCGCACGGCGAGCGCTTCGCCGTCGAACCACAGGCCCTCGGCGTAGGCCCGGGCGTCGAGCACCCGGTCGGGCTTGTTCTTTCGGCGCTTGACCACCGGGAAATCGGGCACGCCCCAAAAACGCTGCACGGCGGCCTCCCAGCCCCCCCGGGCCGCGGCGGCGGCCGAGGCCGCTTGCGTGGGCCAGACCCGGTACTCTTCCCGGGTGTCGCCCCCCGTGAGGCCGCGGGAGCCGGGCTGGAGGGTCCACAGGGCCTCGACCCGCAGCCCTTCGGGCAGGTGCTCGTTTAGGGCAGCCTGGGCGGCGGCCAGGGGGGGCACCTCCCGGAGCTTGGCGTCTCCCAGCTCTGCCAGGCTCTCGGTTCCGAGGGAGAGCGCCGGGCCCAGGGTGAGGCGTGGGTGGGGGTGGTACCCCTGGGAGTAGGCCAGGGGTACCCCGGCGGCGCGCAGCGCCCGGTGAAGTGCCGCCACGGTCTCCAGGTGGGAGAGCAGGCTCGCCGGGCCGGTCTTGGAGAACCGGAACCGCAGGCGGGGCAGGAGGCTCGAGTCCTCCCCTCCGGGTTCGCCCTCCCCCTCCGGGCGCTCGCGGCAGGGGGGGAAGTCCCGGGGGCCGGCCACCCGGGGCAGGAGGGCCTCGAAGTCGCACAGCCCGCACCCCTGGCACGAACCGTCCCGGCAGTCGCCGGTAGGGACCTCCCGGCGGGCCCGCTCCCACTCGGCGGCCAGGAAGGCCCGGTCCACCCCCAGGTCCACCACGTCCCAGGGCAGGGGCCCATCCGGGTCCCGCTCCGCCAGGCACTCCTCCAGGGAGAGCCCGGCCTCGGTCAGGGCCTCCTGCCACAGGTCCCACCGGAACCGGTCGGTCCAGCCGTCCATGCGGCAGCCCTTGCGGTAGGCCGCGAGCACTGCCGCCCCCACCCGGCGGTCCCCCCGGGAGAAGACCCCCTCCAGCGCGCTCATGGGCCCGCTGTGCCACTTGAGCTCCACCTTGCGCTCCCGGCCGAGCTCGCGGTGGAAGTAGGCCTGGGCCTCGGCGGCCTCGGCCGGGGCGAGCTGCCGGCACCACTGGAAGGGCGTGTGGGGCTTGGGGACGAAGTTGGAGAGGCTCACTCCCACCCGGCCCCTCCCCCCCGGTGCCAGGCGCGCCACCTTGCGCACCAGGTCCACGATGCCCGCCCAGTCCTCCCGGGTCTCGGTGGGGAGCCCGATCATGAAGTAGAGCTTCAGGGCCTTCCAGCCGGCGGCGAAGATCCGCTGGGCGGCCTCCAAGACGTCGGCCTCGGTGACGTTCTTGTTTACCACCCGCCGCAGGCGCTCGGTGCCCGCCTCGGGCGCCACCGTGAAGCCGGTCTTCCGAACCCGGCCGACTTCCTCCAGGAGCCGGGGCTCCAGGCTGTCGACCCGAAGGCTCGGCAGGCTCACGGCCACCCGCTCGGGGGCGTGGGCGTCCATGAGGGTGACCAGCAGCGGCCCGATGGCGCAGTAGTCGCCGGTGGAGAGGGACAGCAGCCCCACCTCGTCGAAGCCGGTGGCGCAAAGGCCCCGTGCGACGATGTCGGCCACGAGCTCGGGGCTGCGCTCTCGGACCGGGCGGTAGAGAAACCCGGCCTGGCAGAACCGGCACCCCCGGGTGCATCCCCGGGCGAGCTCCACCGCCAGACGCTCGTGGACCGGGGAGATGAAGGGGACCAGCGGCCGGTCCGGTACCGGGGCCCGCTCCAGGTCGGCCACCACCCGGCGGCGCACCCGCAAGGGCGGCTCGAAACCCGCAAAGCGGCCTTCGCTGTACAGGGGGCGCACGGACGAGGGGACGTACACGCCCCCGATCCGGGCCAGGGCGGCCAGGCGGCCCTTGCGGTCGGCCCCGGAGGCCACGGCCGCCGCCAGGGCCTGCGCGACCTCGGCGGCGCCCTCCTCGGCCTCGCCCACGAAGAAGGCGTCGAAAAAGTCCGCCAGGGGCTCGGGGTTGGCTGCGATGGGCCCGCCCCCGAGGACGAGGGGATGCGCCTCCCCCCGGTCCCGGGCGAGCAGCGGGATGCCTCCGAGCTCCAGCATGGCCAGCACGTTGGTGGCCAGGAGCTCGTAGGGCAGGGTGAAGCCCACCAGGTCGAACTCCCCCAGGGCCCGGCCCGACTCCCGGGCGACCAGGGGCCAGTCCCGGCGGCGCAGCAGGGCTTCCATGTCGGGCCAGGGGGCGTAGGCGCGTTCGGCCAGCACCCCCTCGAGGCGGTTGAGCACGTGGTAGAGGAGCGGCAGCCCCAGGTGGCTCGCCCCGATCTCGTACACGTCGGGGAAGCACAGGGCCACCCGGAGCCGGGCCGAGGCCCAGTCCTTGACGACCGCGCCCGCCTCCAGCCCCTCGTATCGGCCGGGCTTCTCCACGTCCAGCAGGGCGAGGCCGTAGCGCATCAGCAACCCCCGGGGGCGGCCCTGGGCCGGGAGGGCGTTGGTCGGTGGAGCGGGCGTTGGGTCACGGGTGGCCTGTCCGGATGGGGGGCGAAAAGGATTTGTTAGCATACACGGGAAGAGCAGCGCGCTCCACCGTCGAAGACGCCCCCCGCAGGCACCCTCTCCGGCCGCGCCTCGGCGGTCAGCGGTCGGCCGCAGAGGCGCCGCAGGCGTCGCTCCTGCAATCGCCTGCCCCGCAGCCGGGAAGACCCCCGGCCCGCCCGAAACATTGTGCCGAAACGGCTCCGGAGTCTTGCCCTTTCCGGCCGGGTTGCCTACAAAGGGATGACCGGCGGCCGCGGCCGCCGTCCCTCTCACCCCAGCTCTTCGGGAGCCTCCATGGTCCAGCACAGCGACACGGACGATCGGACTTCGGTCTGGGACGTCCTTCGGGCGGCGCCCCAGTATGCCCTGCCCCACCACCTGCTCTCCGCTGCCATGGAGAAGCTCACGCGCTCCCGGGCGCGGTGGTTCAAGGACCCGCTGATCCGCTGGTTCTCCCGGGCGTACCGGATCGACTGGGACGAGGCGCGGTTTCGGTCCCCGGGGGCGTACCCCACGTTCAACGCCTTCTTCACCCGGGAGCTCCGGCCCGGGGCGCGCCCCGTGGACCCGTCGCCGGGGGCGGTGGTCTCCCCGGTGGACGCCGTGGTGAGCCAGGCGGGGGTCGCCGCGGGGGCCGCGCTCTTCCAGGCCAAGGGGCGCACCTTCGACCTGGTGCGCCTCCTGGGGGGGAGCGCCGAGCGCGCCGCCCCCTTCCGGGGAGGGTCCTTCGCCACGTTGTACCTCTCTCCCCGGGACTACCACCGCATCCACATGCCCCTGGCGGGTACCCTGCGGGAGATGGTCTGCGTGCCCGGCCGCCTCTTCAGCGTCAGCCCCGCCACGACCCGGACGGTCCCGGAGCTCTTCGCTCGAAACGAGCGGGTGGCCGCCGTGTTCGACACCGATGCCGGGCCCCTGGCCCTGGTGCTCGTGGGGGCGGTCTTCGTGGGGAGCATCGAGACGGTGTGGCACGGGGTCGTCACGCCGCCGCGACAGCGGGAGGTGCGGCGCTGGGAGTACCCGCTCGGCGCGGTCCGGCTGGAGAAGGGCCAGGAGCTCGGGCGCTTCAACATGGGGTCCACGGTCATCGTCCTGTTCGGGAAGGACGCGGTGCGCTGGCGGCCCGAGCTGGTGCCGGAGAGGCGGGTGCGGATGGGCGAGACTGTCGGCGAGGCCGCAGCCGGGTGATCCCCGGCCAGGCCAACCGGGGCGGCCTCAGGCAATCCACAGGAGGAGGGAGCCAATCAGGATGGCCCACGAGAGGCTGAGCATCGTGCCGACCAGGACATACTCGGCGACCTTCTGCTCTCGAGCCTCCTTGATCTCGCCGAACCGGATGATGCCCTTGGCGGCGAGCACGAGTCCGATGGCTGCGTGGCTGCCGGCGAGGATGAAGGTCAGAGCCAGGAACCGCTCGAGCCACCCGATGACCTTACCCCCCCGAGTTAGCCCGCGCCGTCGGAACTCCCGGACCGCCTCCTCGTCCTCGGGCCGCAGCACCCGGCGCAGGGCGGCCTCCACGATGACCCCTCCCCCGAAGACGACGGCCAGGTAGCCCACCCCGACCAGAAGCGCGCTCACGGCGGGCTCTCCGGTGCCGGCGCAGGACCGAGCGGGTATCCCGTTGCGAATCGCAGCAGGGCCTCGCGGGCCTCCAGGTAGAGCTTGGCCTGGCTG
>JBFLZB010000088.1 GCA_040756475.1 Thermodesulfobacteriota bacterium | reverse complement strand
GGGACCCTTCCGCTCCGCCGCGCAATCCGCGGTGATTAGAGGGCATCTCCCCCAGCGAACAAATACGCCGAGCTTCACCCGTTTGCACCGGGTGCCGTCGATCGGTCGACGCGGCACGCGGCTGCGCTACAGGGCCCCCCGACCCCGCCCCAAAGTTTGATGGTGGATCCTGGGCTCCCTGGGAGGCCAAGGGCCGCGATCTGCAAAATTCACTCTTTTGGGCGATAGCGAATTCGGAACTTGTGGGGCATCATGGCGGGACTGCGAACAGGAGCGCCCGCCGCGACCGCGGGTCCTGGGTCCTGGAGGCACGGATGGTTCGTCTTCCCCGGAGTTGGACGGCCTTGGCCTTGGGCTGCCTCGTCCTGGCGTGCGCCCTGCCGCGCCCTGCCGCCTGCTCATCCCTCGACGACGCACGCACCGCCTACAAGGCCGGGCTTCGTGCGTACCGCGGGGGCGATATCGGCGAGGCGCTGCGGCTGTTCCGGGCTTCCGAGCAGGCCGACCCCTCCTACCCCTTCCCCCCCTTCGCCCTGGGCCGCATCTACCAGGAGCTCTTCGACCAGGAGACCCGCTTCTACGAGGAAGGGATCGCCGCCTACGAGCGGCTCGCCCTGCTCTTGCGGATCAACCCGCCCGCGCCCAAAGACCGTGCCTTGTACCAGGTCTTGTACTTCCTCGGCCTCTTCTACCTCAAGGGAGGCGACTACCCGCAGGCCCAGGCCGCCCTCCAGCAGTTCCTGGAGATCTCCCCCGATTTCGACAACCCCGAGGCCGTACACAACGCCATCGGAATCGCCCTCTACTACCAGGACCAGTACGACGGGGCGGTCGAGCAATTTCGCACGGCCCTGGCGCGCAACCCCTCGTTTGCCGAGGCACGGTTCAACCTGCGCAGCGTCTTCACGCGCCTGGCCGTCTACAACGAATCGGTGGTGCTCTCCCGGGCCGGCGAAGCCGAGCTGGCGCTCGACAAGATCGAGCGGTTGAAGGAGTTCGCGCCGCGCTACCTGCCCGGACGCCACCTGGAAGCGAGGATACTCAACCACCTGGGCCGGACCGAGGAGGCCTTGCGGGTGTACTCGGAGATCCTGGGCTTCGACCCCGGCGCTCCCCTGACGTTCAGCGTGCGGCTGGAGATGGCCAGGCTGCTGGCGACCCGCGGGAAGGCCGAGGAGGCGCGCAGCCTGCTCCTCGACAACCTGAACCGCTTTCCCGACCTGCAGGATGAGCGGCTCCAGCGGGAGGCGGTAGAGATGTTGGTCAAGGTCGGGGTCAAGCCGTGAACGCCTCGGGACCGGGCCTGTGGCTCACCGCCGGGGCGCTGGCCGTGACGCTGGCCGCGGCGGGCCCGGCCTGGACCGCGGAGCCGCAGCCTGCCCTCGTCACCGGCTCCCACGCAGCTCTGGAGTGCGGCGACTGCCACACGCCCGGGGGCCTCCACGACTGCACGGCCTGCCACGAGGCCGCCAGCAACATCCACCCGGTGGGAGTGGGGTCCTCCTCGCCCATGCCGGCCGAGTTTGCGCTGGCTCCCGGCGGCGAGCTCCTGTGCCGGAGCTGCCACCGCCTCCACGGAGGCAACCGGGCCACCCACTACCTCAACGATGCGGGCCTGGAGGACCCCTCCGACCGGGCCGCCTTCTGCGCCCGCTGCCACGGCGCCCAACTTGCCCGCACCAATCCCCACCAGGCGCGCCAGGGCACCAGCCGGTGCACGTACTGCCATGCCTCGATCCCCACGGGGTCCGCCCAAGGGGCGGCGGTGCGGCTCGACATCGTGCGCCTTTGCGACTTCTGCCACGGGGCGGTGGCAAAGGATCACCCCCGCAACATCGACCCGGTCCTGTCCCTGCCCAAGGGGCTTCCGCTCCAGGCCGACGGCTCCTGGACCTGCGTCACCTGCCACAACCCCCACGGGACCACGGGCACCACCCATTACGTGCGCACCGAGTTCGCCCGGCACTTCGAGCGCGGCCTCGAGGCCAACCCCCACCGCAACGAGTACTCGGCCTGCAAGGGCTGCCACACGAGCTCGGTGGCCAAGGACATCAAGGCTCCCGACTACCGGCTGCGCTACAAGGGCGACGTGAACGTGCTGTGTGTCTCCTGCCACGTCACGGATCGGGCGCACCATCCCACGGGGCTGCCGCCGCCGCCCTTCATGCTCGACGACATTCGGGCGTCGCCGCTCAAGATCCCGCTCGACGCCCAGAACCGCATCACCTGCTACACTTGTCACAGTAACCGCTGCGAGACCGGTACCCAGCGCATGGACCAGCGCCACTACAATCGGGTGACCCTGAACAACGACCTGTGCTGGATCTGCCACCGCCGGGACGAGTTTTCGAACATCAACCCCCACGTGGACGACAGCAAGATGTGCGTGCGGTGCCACGAGTCGCCGCCCATGCCGGGGACGAACACGGGCCTGCTGACCATCCCCAAGATGGTCTGCCTCCAGTGCCACGAGGTAAAGCCCCACCCCGCCAATGCCGATCATTTGAAGGCACCTTCGGCCAAGATCAAGCCCGACGGCACCCTGCCCCTGGGGCCAGGGGATGAGGTCACATGCGTCACCTGCCACGACCCCCACGCGCAACCCGTGCCCACCGCCACCCGGCTGCGCGCGCCGGCTGGCGCCATCTGCGCGCGCTGCCACTGGCGCTGACCCTCGCTCTTGCGGCGGCCAGCCCGGCCGCCGCCCAGATCTACCGGTGGACCGACGAAACAGGCGCCGTCCACTTCACCGACAACCTCCACGCCGTGCCCCCCGAGCACCGGGCACGGGCAGCGGCCCTGGACGACCGCCTCCCGCCTCCCCAACCCGTGCAGAGCATCCCCCTGGAAGCCAACGAGATGGGCTACCTCGTGGAAGCGCGGCTCAACGGCGAGGGCCCCGTGCGCCTGATTCTGGACACCGGGGCCACGGCCACCGTGCTCTCCCCCGCGGTGGCCCGCCGCCTGGGGCTCACGGTGCGCACCGACCCGCCCGTGGTGGTGCGCACGGCGGGCGGAACGGTACACGCGGGCCTCGCGGAGGTGGGGGAGATCGACGTGGGGGGCCGCAAGGCCGGGCCCCTGCGGGTGGTGGTCCACGACGCCGTGCCCGGGGCCGACGGCCTGCTGGGGATGAACTTCCTCGGCCTCTTCCGGGTCGAGCTCGACGCCGACGTCCCCGCCCTGCTCCTGTCTCCCCGGTAGGCACCGGTGAGCCGGCCCCCTATAATGGCGCGGTTTCGTCGCCGGAGACTTTCTGGAGGCAAGCTCCCATGAACGACGTCGTGGCCGTGGTGCTGGCGGCCGGCCAGGGGACCCGCATGCGGTCGTCCCTGGCCAAGGTGCTCCACCCCCTCCTGGGACATCCCCTCCTCTCGTTTCCCCTCGACGCCTGCCGGGGGGCGGGCGTGGGACGGATCGTGGCCGTGGTGGGCCACCAGGCCGACGAGGTGCGCCGGCTCCTGGGGGCGGCGGACGTGACCTTTGCGCTCCAGGCCGAGCAGAAGGGCACGGGCCACGCCCTGCTCTGCGCCCGGGAGGCGCTCTCACCCGGGGAAGGGGGCAGTGGGTTCCGGGGCACCGCGCTGGTCCTGTGCGGCGACGTGCCCCTCATCCGACCCGAGACCCTGCGGCGCCTCGCGCAAACCCATCGGCAGGCCGGCGCCCTGGTGACGGTGCTCTCCATGGAGCCCCCCGAGCCCCGGGGCTACGGCCGCCTCGTGCGGGATGCCGCCGGCCGGCTCGAGCGGATCGTGGAGGAGCGCGACGCCTCCCCCGCGCAGCGGGCGGTCCGCGAGGTCAACACCGGCACCTACGCCCTGGAGCTCCCCTGGGCCTGGGACGCCCTGGGGCAGGTGGGCACCGCCAACAGCCAGGGGGAGTACTACCTGACCGACGTGGTCGCGGTAGCCGCGCACGACGGGCGCGCAGCCGCGGTGCTCCTGGAGGACCCCGAAGAGGTCATGGGCATCAACTCCCGCCTCCACCTGGCCGAGGCCGGCGCCGCCCTTCGCCGCCGCATCAACCGGGCCTGGATGGAAGCCGGGGTGACCATCGAGGACCCCGAAACCGCCTGGATCGAGCCCGGCGTGGTCCTCGAGCCCGACGTGACCCTGGGGCCCTGCGTGCGGCTGGAGGGGGCGACCCGGATCTGCTCGGGTGTACGCATCGACCAGGGCTCGGTGGTCCGCGACTCCGAGATCGGTCCCGGCGCCCACGTGAAACCTTACTGCGTCTTGTCGGAGGCCCGGCTGGGCCCCGGCGCCCAGGTGGGCCCCTTTGCCCACCTGCGCCCCGGCGCGGTGCTCGCGGACGACGCCCGGGTGGGCAACTTCGTCGAGATGAAGAAAAGCGTTCTCGGCCGGGGGAGCAAGGCCAACCACCTCACCTACCTGGGCGACGCCACGGTGGGCGAGGGCGCCAACATCGGCGCCGGGACCATCACCTGCAACTACGACGGCGTCCACAAGCACAAGACGGCCATCGGCGACGGCGCCTTCATCGGCTCCAACACGAGCCTGGTGGCCCCCGTCACGGTGGGAGCCGGCGCCACCGTGGCCGCCGGCTCCACCCTCACCCACGACGTCCCCGACGGCGCCCTGGGCGTCGCGCGGGGCAAACAGCGAAACGTCGAGGGCTGGAATCGGAGACGGCCGGGGGGCGTGAAAAGTGAAACGTGAAGAGTGAGACGTGAAGGGTAAGGCGTGATGGGTGACCAGCTACCAACCCGATATTCCATTCGTCCCATTCGTCCCATAGGTCTCATCGCCCCCCAACTGGCTACCCCAACGGACCACGGACAACAGGCAACGAGCAACCCGCAACGAGCAAAGGTCGGATCATGTGCGGCATCGTAGGATACGTGGGAACGCAGCGCTGCACCCCCATCCTCATGGACGGGCTCCGGCGCCTGGAGTACCGGGGGTACGACTCGGCGGGGCTCGCCGTGGTCGAGGAGGGCGCCCTCAAGGTCGTCCGGAGCGTCGGAAAGCTCCTGAATCTCGATGAAAAGCTCCGGAGCATCGAGCTCTCCGGCACGGTGGGCGCGGGACACACCCGGTGGGCCACCCACGGGCGCCCGAGCGAGGAGAACGCCCACCCCCACGCCGCGGGCGACGTGGTGGTGGTGCACAACGGCATCATCGAAAACTACCTGGCGCTGCGCTCCGAGCTCACGGCCGAAGGCCACCGCTTCTCCTCCGAGACCGACACCGAGGTCATCCCCCACCTCATCTTCCGCCACCTGGGCGAGGGTTGCGGGCTCGTGGAGGCCGTGCGCCTCGCCCTCAAGCGCCTGCACGGTTCCTACGCGGTCGTGGTCCTCTCGGCCCGGGAGCCCGACCTCCTGGTGGCCGCCCGCCGGGCGAGCCCGCTGGTGGCGGGCCTGGGCGAGGGCGAGAACTTCGTCGCCAGCGACATCCCGGCGCTCCTGGCCCACACGCGGCGCTTCGTCTTCCTCGAAGACGGCGACCTCGTGGTGTGCCGGCGGGACCGGGTGGAGATCACCGACCTGGAGGGCGCCCCCGTGGTCCGGGAGGTCCAGACCGTCCAGTGGTCCCCCGCCATGGCCGAGAAGGGCGGTTACAAGCACTTCATGCTCAAGGAGATCTTCGAGCAGCCCCGGGCCATCGCCGACACCCTCACCGGCAAGCTCGACCCGGTGGAGGGCGCCGTGTACCTGAGCGGCGGCGAGAAGGCCGAGACCATCGCCCGGAGCATCTCCCGGCTCCATGTGGTCGCCTGCGGCACGAGCTGGCACGCGGGGCTGGTGGGCAAGTACTGGATCGAGCAGATCGCCCGGCTCCCCGTGGAGGTCTCCCTGGCGAGCGAGTTCCGCTACCAGGACCCCATCCTCTCCCGGGACACGGCGCTCCTGCTCATCAGCCAGTCCGGCGAGACCGCCGACACCCTGGCGGCCCTGGCCGAGGGCCGGGACAAGGGCGCTCCCATCCTCTGCGTGTGCAACGTGGTGGGGTCGAGCATCCCCCGGGCTTCCGACGCCGTGCTCTACACCCACGCCGGCCCCGAGATCGGAGTGGCCTCCACCAAGGCCTTTACCACCCAGCTCGTCACCCTCTACCTGCTGGCCCTCTACCTGGCCTCGGCCCGAGGCGTCCTCGGCCGCGGCCGCCTCATCGAAAAGATGGAAGCCCTGCGGGCCGTCCCCGCCGTCGTGGAGCGCACCCTGGAGCTCGACCCCCACATCGAGGCCGTGGCCAAGACCCTGGTGGACGCCAAGAGCGCCCTGTACCTCGGCCGGGGCCTCCAGTTCCCCATTGCTCTCGAGGGCGCCCTAAAACTGAAAGAAATCAGCTACATCCACGCCGAGGGCTACGCCGCCGGCGAGATGAAGCACGGCCCCATCGCCCTCATCGACGACCAGCTCCCCGTGGTCGCCATCGCCCCCCGGGGCTCCACCTACGAGAAGATGCTCTCCAACGTCCAGGAAGTGCGCGCCCGCGACGGCCGGGTCGTGGCCGTCGTGACCGACGGCGACACCGCCGTGGCCGGGATGGCCGACCAGGTGATCCCCATCCCCGAGTTCGCAGAGGAGCTCCTGCCCATCATCGCCACCGTCCCCCTCCAGCTCCTGGCCTACCACGTGGCCGTGCTCAAGGGCACCGACGTGGACCAGCCCCGCAACCTCGCCAAGAGCGTGACGGTGGAGTGAGCGCGCCACCCCGGACCCGGGCCAGATCCCGGACCCGTCCGGCGCCGCCCGGGGCAAGGCGATGAGCTGGCTGTTTCCCGCCTCGGTCAGCACCTTCGTCGCCTCCGCCACGGTGGCCGGCATCTACGGGTATCTGGCCACGTCCCACCGGGAGCGGCATCTGCGGCTGTGGGCGTGGTCGTGGAGCACCTACGCCTTCCGGTTCCTGTTTCTCATGGGAGAGGTCCGGTGGGGAAGCCACTGGGGCGCCACCCTGGGCTACATGGGCGCTTCGGTGGCCCACGCCATGCTCCTGCTGGCGGGAACCGAGGTCTTCACACGGGGCACCCTCTCCCGGCGCTGGGCCTGGATGGGGGCGGGCGCTCTCGCGTGGGTCGCCGGGGCGCTGGCCGCGGGGGTGTCGCCCGCGGTCCTCTCGGTGCCGGTATTCGCCGTCCAGGCGCTTGCCGACTTCCTGGTGGCTGCCGCCCTGCTTCGGTCGGCGCCGAAGCCGCGTCCGCCGGTGCTCGTCTTCACCGCCGCCTGCTTCCTCCTGTGGGGGCTGCACAAGCTCGACTACCCGGTGCTCCGGTTCGTGGAGGGCTTCGCCCCCGTCGGGTACTCCCTGGGAGCCTTCTTCGGCCTGGCCACCGCCCTGGGGATGCTCCTCGTCTACTTCGAGAAGACCCGCTCCCTCCTGACGGCGCGCTCGGGGCAGCTGGAGGCCGAAATCGAGGAACGGCGCCGCGCCGAAGAGGCCCTGCGCGAGAGCGAGCGGCGCCTGAGCACGATCCTGGACAATGTGGGCGCCCACATCTTCATCAAGGACACCCAGTACCGCTACACCTACGCCAATCGCACGGTATGCGAGCTCCTGGGCCGCAGCCTCGGGGAGATTCAGGGCAAGGTCGACGCTGACTTCTTCTCGCCCGCCTCCGCCGAGGAGATCCAGCGCAGCGACCGCCCCGTGATCGAGCGGGGGGAGACGGTGGTGCGCGAGGAAACCGATCTCACGGCGGCCGACGGCGTGCCGCGCACCTACTGGACGGTCAAGCTCCCCCTGCGCGACGAAAGCGGCACAGTGACCGGCCTGTGCGGAATCTCGACCGACATCACCGCACGACGGCAGGCCGAGAAGAAACTGGAGTCCCGGAACCGCTACATAGAGACCATCCTGGAAAATGCCCCGATCGGCTTTGCGGTCAACACGATGGACGACGGGGAAGTGGTCTTCGTGGGAAGCAAGTTTGAGGAGATCTACGGGCTGCCCCGGGGCAGCTTGCACTCGGTGGTGGACTTCTTCGAGAAGGTCTATCCGGACCCCGAATTTCGGGAGCAAATGCGAACGCGCATCCTGGCGGACATCGGCTCGGGGGACCCTTCGCGCATGCGCTGGGAAGACGTGTCCATCACAACTGTGCAAGGGGAGAGGCGGTTCGTCACCTCCACCAACATCCCCCTCCCCGACCAGAACCTCATGGTGTCCACCGTGCAGGACGTGACCCTGCGTCATCGGGCCGAAGAGGCCCAGGAGCGCCTCCAGGCCGAGCTGGCGCAGGCGCAGAGGATGGAGTCCATCGGGCGCCTGGCGGGAGGGGTGGCCCACGACTTCAACAACATGCTCACCGTCATCCTGGGGCACGCGGAGCTGGCCCTGACCCGGCCTGGGGTACCCGGTCCGATCCAGACCGACCTGGCCGCGATCCGGCGCGCGGCCGAGCACTCCGCCGAGCTTACCCGGCAGCTGCTCGCCTTTGCCCGCAAGCAGACCGTGGCCCCCAGGGTGCTGGACCTCAACGAGACCGTGGGCAGCATGCTCAACATGCTGCGCAGGCTCATCGGAGAAGACATCGGCCTGGCATGGAAGCCGGGTGCGAACCTGTGGCGGGTCCGCATGGATCCCTCCCAGATCGACCAGATCCTCGCCAACCTCTGCGTCAACGCCCGGGACGCCGTCGCAGGAAAGGGCGCAGTCACCATCGAAACCCGCAATGTCCTCCTGGACGAAACCGCCTGCGCCCGTCGCCCGGACTTCCGGCCCGGCGACTACGTCCTGCTCGCCGTGAGCGACGACGGCTGCGGCATGGACCAGGAGGTGCTCGCGCACCTCTTCGAGCCGTTCTTCACCACCAAGGCCACCGGCCAAGGCACCGGCCTGGGGCTCGCCACCGTGTACGGCATCGTAAAGCAGAACGAGGGCCTCATCGCCGTGCACAGCGAGCCGGGCCGGGGTACCCGGGTCGAGCTCTACCTGAACCGCGCCCCGGAGCCGGCCCCCGATATCGCCGGCGCTGCGCCAGAGCAGCCCCTGCGGGGGCGTGGGGAGACGGTGCTCCTGGTGGAGGACGAACCGAGCATCCTCGACCTGGGGCGGGCCATGCTGGAGCGGCTGGGGTACCGGGTGCTCGCCGCCGGCAGGCCCGACGAAGCCATCCGCCAGGCCGAGATCCACCCCGGAGAGATCGCCCTCCTGGTCACCGACGTGGTGATGCCGCAGATGAACGGCCGGGATCTCGCCCAGCGGCTCGCCGCGCTCCGGCCGGGGATCCGGTGCCTCTTCGTGTCGGGGTATCCGGCCGACGTCCTGGCCCACCACGGCGTCCTGGGCGAGGAGATCGCGTTCCTCCCCAAACCCTACACGTCGCGCGAGCTGGCGGCGAAGATCCGCGCGGTGTTGGATGGGGCGTAGGTGGCGGCTCGCGGCGACCGGCCACAAAACGTGGGAGGGCGGGGCAGGGGCCGCGGACGCACCCTTGGAGGTCTTTCGACGGCTACCGCGGTGCCGCGGCCCCCTGGGCAGAGTCCCTCATGCGCGGGTGCGCGGAGGCGGGTCCCACGAGGCCTCCTCGGCCTGAAGGGCCCCGGCCAGGAGCCGCCGGTAGCGGGCGCGGGGGATCTCCACGGCCCCGAAACGGGCCAGGTGCGCCGTCACGAACTGGGTATCGAAGAGGACGAACCCGCCCCGCCGCAGCCGCTCCGCCAGGTGCACCAGGGCCACCTTGCTCGCGTCGGTGCGGCGGCTGAACATGCTCTCCCCCGCGAACAGGCCCCGGATCGCCACCCCATACACCCCTCCCACCAGCTCTCCGTCGGCCCAGGTCTCCACGCTGTGCGCCAGCCCCGCCTCGTGGAGCGCGCCGTACGCGTCGACAAGCTCGGGGGAGATCCAGGTGCGCTCCCTCCCGGGGGCCGGCGCCCCGCAGGCCTCCATCACCCTTCGGAAGGCCGTGTCCACCCGCACCTCGAAGCGCCCCTGCCGCACGGTGCGCGCCAGCCGCCGCGGCACGTGGAAGCCCTCCAGGGGGAAGATCCCCCGGGGGTCCGGGTCGTACCAGTGGATCCTCCCCCGGTCGTCGGCCATGGGGAAGTACCCCCTGCAGTAGGCGGCCACCAGGAGCTCCGGGGTCAGGGGCGGCGGCGCGGTGCGGCGGGCGGGCATGGGAGGCGGTCCTGGGAAGGTTGGCGCGGGCCCCCGGGAGCTCCCCGGTCCCCCAAACTTCTAGCCCTTGCGCTCACCGGGGTCAAGACACTCCCTCGGCGCACCCCGGCTTCGACCGGTTCAGGGATGGCGGACCGAGCCCCGGCGGACCCTCCCCCCGGGGCTCGAGTCGTGGTACCGTCCTCGGATCGCGAGAGACCGCCGGCGCCTTCTGCGAGAGGGCCAGCCATGGGAAGCCCAAGGGGAACGGGGGCACGAGAGAAGCCCCCCGCGTTGCTCCCGAGTGCCGAAGACCCACCGGCTCTTGTTCTTCCGCTCGCTCCGGGGTCGAGCCCCGCCTGCCGCTGAGCCGCCCATGGATCTTCCGTCCTTGAAAGAGAGGGTGACGCTTGCGGTCGACGCCGCCTCGAACGAGCTCATCGACCTGAGCCGCGCCCTCCACGCCGACCCGGAACCGAGCGGCCGGGAGCACCGGGCCGTGGCGCGGCTGGTGGCCGCGCTGCGGGCCCGCGGGTTCGAGGTCGAGACCCCCCTGGCCGACCTGCCGACGGCGTTCGTTGCGAAAGCCAGAGGCTGTCGCCCAGGACCCGTCGTCGCACTCGTGGCGGAATACGACGCCCTTCCCGACATCGGCCACGGCTGCGCCCACAACCTGATCGCAGCCGGACACCTGGGGGCCGCAGTGGGTGTGAGAGAGGTGCTGGGGGACCTGCCGGGCGAGCTCTGGCTCTTCGGCACGCCCGCCGAGGAGGACGGCGCCGGCAAGGTGGCGCTGGGCAGGTCGGGCGCCTTCTCCGGCGTCGACGCCTGCCTCATGTTCCACCCCTACACGGAGACGCTCCTGCTCCGGCGAGACCTCGCCCTCTCGGAGGTGGAGTTTACCTTCTTCGGCCGCCCTGCCCACAGCGCGGCGGACCCCTGGCGCGGCCGAAATGCCCTTGACGGCGTCCTCCTGACCCACGCGGCAGTAAACGCCTTGCGCCAGTACCTGAAGACGGGGGCGCGCATCCAGGGCATCGTCACCCAGGGGGGCAGCGCCGCGAACGTCGTCTCCGACCGGGCGGCCACCCGGTTCGTCTTCCGTGCGTTCGAAGAGCAATACCTGGGCGAGCTCTACACGCGGATGCTCGACTGCGCCCGGGGCGCCGCCCTCGCCTCGGGGACCCGGGTGGAGGTCCTGGAGCGGTCACGGCTCCCCAGCACCCGCTTCAATCGCGTGCTCGAGGGGGCGGTGCGCGCCAATCTGACCGCCCTCGGGGCCACCCTGCGCGAGAACGTGTCGTGCTACGGTTCGACCGACTTCGGCTCCCTCAGCCGCCGCCTGCCCTCGTACTGGTTCTTCGTAGCGACCCACCCCGAGGGCACTACCTGGCACTCTCCCGAGGCGGCGGGGCTCTCCGTCTCTGACCGCGCGCACCGGGGCATGCTCCTGGGGGCCAAGGCCGTGGCCTGCAGCGCCGTCGACCTCCTCGCCCAACCAGAGCTCCTGGCAGCCGCAATCGCCGAGTTTCGTCAACCCGCACCCTGAGCCCCCCGGCGTCCCTCCCCCCGCCCTCCGCTCGCCGCGGCGGCAAGCCTTCCGGAGCCCGTCCGCGGCCCGGCAGCTCCGCCAGCCGGCACAGCAGGTCTTCGTCGGCCTCCAGGCGCCCCCGTTCGGGTCACAGGCCGGGCACAGAAAATCCCCCGGTGTCCCGAATCGGGACACCGGGCCGCCCGCCTGCGCGGAGGGTCGGGCCTGGCGCCGCCCGAATGCTGTTCTATATCGGGACAGTGGGGAACTCGGCGTAGCCGCCGGGGGCCGCCCCGGGTGCGCCCGGGAGTGTGGACCCGGCCTCAGCCTCACCAGAGCTCCGAGCATCGAAACCCTGGAAAGACCGCGCTTTCCGGGGTGCCACCCGCGCACGGCGGAGCGCGCTTCCCCGTGCCGCGAGTCCCCGGCACCCACCGCCACCTGGCACGCGGGTTGCAAAGTTTCCAACAAACAGCGTTTGCATCGTCCGCGTCAGGGGCAAACCTCCACGCCGACCGACACCCGCGGCTCCTTCGTCCGCCCCGCTGCCCCCGGCCTCTCCGGGGAGGGGCGCCCACGTTCACAAACCGAGAAGGGAGACAGACATGCACCGACCAGCCAGTCCCGAAGGAAAGTCGCAAGTGGCAGTTCCGGGAGTCCGCTCCGGGGACGTCGGCATCGAGTTCGACAAGGAGTTGCAGAAGAAGCTCGATTACCAGCTGGGAAAGCGGGAGCTCTACCCCTACGCCGGGATGCACGTCGCCGAAGTTCTGAAGGAGCACGGCGTCACCATCGCATTCGGCATCTTCGGGGGCCACATCTGGAACTTCGTGGACCCGATCAGCCGGATCGGCATCAAGAACATCACCTTCCTCCACGAGCAGAACGCCGTGTACTGCGGCGAGGCCTACGCGCAGGTCTCCGGGAAGCCGGCCGTCTGCTACACGACGGTAGGCCCCGGCGTCGGAAACGCGGTCAGCGCCATCCAACAGGCGTACCTCTCCAACTCTCCCATCATCTTCCTGTGCGGCGGTCACGAGATCGAGCACGACAAACTCTACAACACCATCCAGGAGAGCTACGCAACGGAGCTGTGCGCGAGCATCTCCAAGTGGGCCCAGCGCCTCGTATACCCGCATCAGGTCAAGCAGTTCATGACCCGGGCGTTCAAGGAGGCACAGACCTTTCCCCAGGGCCCGGTCGTCATGGAGTTGGGCATCAGTTGTCTGCTGACGCAGGACGACGTCAAGGAAAAGGTCTGGTGGGGGCTGTGGGGCGACCATGCCAGCTGGATCCCCTCGTGGCGCGGCGCCGAGAACATGGGAAAGCCGATGGTCTCCGGCGGGAACCCCGACGACATCGCAGCGGCGGTCAAGAGGCTCTACGAGGTCGAGCGCCCCTACATCATCCTGGGCGACGGGGCCAACTGGGCAGACGCCTCCAACGAGCTCACCGAGCTCATCACCCTGGCGAAGATTCCGTTCACCACGCGGCGCACGGGCCGCGCCGTCGTATCGGAGAAGCATGAGTACTACTTCCGGGGGCTTCCGAAGTTCCGCAACGAGATCGAGGTGATCGTCCCGGTGGGCCTGAAGGTGGGCTTCTTCGACGGATACGGGGTCGACTGGCCCGAGACGATCCAGATCTCGGAGAGCACCTCCCAGGTGTGGACCTACCTTCCCACGAGCACGACCGTCATCGGCAACCCCAAGGTGGTCGCCCGGCAGATGATCGACTACATCAAGGCCAACAACCTCCAACCCCCGGCGGGCCGCGACGCCTGGATCGAGAAGATCCAGAAGGCGCGAGGCGAGTCCGAGAAGCGCCGGCGCGACAAGGCCATGCACTACGGGTTCGCACATCCGAAGTACAAGACCGAGCGCTGCATGCACTATGGATACCTCTCCCAGGCGCTCGCCGACTATCTGGAGGAGAAGTACGAGAGCCGCGTGCGGATCATGATCGACGGGTACACGATGTCGGACTTCTGCATGCCGTACCTGAAGGCGACGCGACCCGCCCAGATCCTGAGCTCCGCCGAGCAGGCGGGTGTGGGCCACGGGGTTCCGATGGCCATGGGGGCCGCCTTTGCCCAGCTGGAGCAGGGCGACCGCACGCCGGTGCTCGCCCTCATGGGCGACTCCGGGATGACCAACGCCGGGATGGAGATCGACACGGCCGCCCGGTACAAGCTCCCGATCGTGTATCTCGTGACAGAAAACAACGGCTGGATCGCGGGCATGAAGTACCACTGGTACGGGCCGAACTGGGAAAACCTGGGCGAGCAGGACCGCGGTGGCGCGGTGTGGAACGGCATCGAGCAGGACTTCGGCGGGCTCGCGGGAGAGCGCGAACCGCGCCTGCGGTTCGACCACCTGGCCCAGAACCTCAACTGCTACGGCGAGTACTGCGACCGACACGAGGATTTCCTGGCAGCCCTCCACCGCTGCTTCCAGGCTGCGGAAAAGGGGCAGCCGGCCGTCCTGCACTGCAAGATGGACGTCGACCTGATCAACTCCAACATGACGGGGCCCGTGTACTGCCTCATGTTCGCACACCTGCCCTGGTGCGACCTCCCCGACCGAGGCAAGCGCGCGCGCAAATCCATCTGGGGCAAGGGCGATCGCTTTCCGGGCCTGTCCGAAGTGGACGACATGACCCACCACGACGCGTGGGAACCCCTCTCAGAGGAGGAGAAGAAGCTCAGGTAGCGCTCTGTGTCGGCGGGGGGCCCCCGTCCCTCGTGGCGCCGGGACCCGCCGCGTCTCCTGGAACGTCTGTGGCGCGCACGCCCCTTCGGGGGCGCTGTCGCGTCGGGGGCCCGAAGTCTCTTGCCTCTGCCGGAGCATGCCCTTGGACGGCTTTGGCCCGGGTTCGAGGAGAGAAGAAGGGAGGAATGCACCCCACGTGCGGCAACGTGCATTTGCAGCGACTGCCGGATCAGCCTAGCATGTAACTCTGAACTCGATAGCAGAGTTTGCTGATTGCGAACAAAGAATATTCTTAGTGAACGAGGCGGTCGATGGCGCGTTCCGACAGCAACCCCTACCTCTCCTATCCCAAAGACAGAAAGAAGACTTTCGGCCTATGGGAACGATTCCATGTGGTGAACGGTCGCGAGCCCGCCTGTACCGACCCGTACGAGCGCCTGATCCACGAGGATTGGAGCCGATGCCGAAGCCTTGGCATCGACCCTGGGATGCGCCAGGGGGTCCTCGTTTCCAAGGAAGAGTTCGACGGGATTCTGCGAAGCCGGGCTCTGTTGATTCGGAAGGCCGAGCCCGCCCTGCGCAAGGTGCACGACCTGCTGGCCGACGTGCCGGGCATTCTGATCTTCACGGATGAGCAGGGAACCATTCTTCAGATCTCGGGGGACTCCAAGGTGCGGGATGCCGCAGCCGATTCGTCCCGAATCGTAGAGGGCTCCCGCTGGCTCGAGTCGCTGGCCGGCACCAACGGGATCGGCACCGCCATCGCCCGCCGGGGCCCGGTGCACGTCTACTCCACGGAGCACTTCTGCGAGGGCTGGCATCGGTGGACCTGCGCCGCGTCCCCGATTCTGGATCCCTTCGGGGAGAGCGTCATGGGGGTCATCGACTTTACGACCATCGACAAGGACTACCGCGATGACGCGCTGGCCCTGACCTACTCCCTCGCCACGAGCATCACCACCGAGCTGCGCCTCCAATTCGAGCTCGAGCGGATGCAGCTGATCCACAACTTCTCCATGCACCGGGCGCGATACCCGACGGACCCGTTGGTGGTCGTGGATCGGAGGAACCACGTCGTGCGAAGCTCGGCTACCTTCGCAGAAGGGGAGACGCTGCCCCCCGCGTCTCTGGACGCCCGCAACGGCGCGGCGCGGGAGGTTCGAGAGATCCGCTCGGCGGGCAGCGAAGAGCCCATCGGCTGGCTCGTGATCCTCAGCGAGAAGCGCCGCACCGGACGAGCTTTCTCCTCGGGCGATGACCCGAAGGGCGTAACCGCGTTCGGCGACTTCGTGACGCGGCAGCCGGAGGTGAAGACTCTTCTCGGCCAAGTCGGCAAGGTGGTCCCCTCCCACCTGAGCGTTCTCCTGGTCGGAGAGACGGGGACCGGAAAGGAGCTCATCGCGAGCCATATCCACGAGACGAGCCCCCGCAGGTCCGGGCCCTTCGTGGCGGTGAATTGCGGGTCCATCAGCAAGGAACTGTTCGAGAGCCGCTTCTTCGGCTATGAGAGGGGGGCCTTCACCGGAGCAGACCCCCGGGGACGGCAAGGGCTCTTCGAGGCCGCAAACGGCGGGACCCTCTTCCTGGATGAAGTGGGCGAGATGCCGCTCGACATCCAGACCGGGCTGTTGCGCGTGCTGGAGACGGGGCGCTTTCGGCGCGTGGGCTCGCTGAGCGAGGTCTCCACCGACTGCCGCATCATTGCGGCGACCAACCGGTCGCTCCTGGAGGAGTCGAAGCGGGGGGCGTTCCGGCCCGACCTGTACTACCGCCTGAGTGTCGCGAGCTTCGTGATCCCCCCGTTGCGAGACCGGCCTGGGGACATCCCGGTGCTCATCGATCACCTCTGCGGGCGCATTGCCCGAAGCCACGGCCTCCCCCTCAAGCACCTGACCCCCGAAGCGGTTGCCGTGCTGGCCTCGTGGTCGTGGCCCGGAAACGTGCGGGAGCTGCGCAACGTGCTGGAGACGGCCATGGTCTGCGCAGACAATCCGATCGACGTGGGCGATCTCCCTGCCTGGCTGCGGGAAGGGGCGCCTGGGGGCCAAGGGGCGGCGGCGGGAAGCAGCGCGGCAGGGCTCGGTCCCTGCCCGGACCCGGCGATCGAGGCGTTCGATGCCGGGGGCGCGTTCGACATGAAGGATCACGTGAGAGCCCTGGTCGTCTCGGCCCTGGAGCAGCTGGGCAACGTAAGCCAGGTGGCCAAGGCGCTCGGGATCTCCCGGTCGCGGCTCTACCGCCTCTTCCAGACCCTGGAGATCCACCACGGGCAGTACATCAGGTGCCAGAGGCCTCCGCGCCCCAAGGCTCCCGACCGAGGCTCTCGCCGCTTCGCGGCGCGGGCGGGGCACGATCCTTCGGACCACAAGGCGAAGCTCTCGCAGTAGCGTCTATCCCCGGTCCTCCAGCGGCACGTACTCCTTCCCAAACTCCCCCACGTACCGGGCGCGCGGCCGGAAGATCCGGTTGTTCTCCAGGTACTCCAGGACGCGGGCCGTCCAGCCGGCGACCCGGCTCACCGCAAAGATGGGGGTGAACATCTCGGTCTGGATGCCCAGGGCTCGGTAGACCAGGCCCGAGTAGAAATCCACGTTGGGAAAGATCTGCTTGCTCTGCCCCAGACGCTCGACCACGTGGGTCTCGAGCTGGCGGGCCACTGCGAACAGGTCCGTCGTTTCCCCCTCGCCCTGGGCCAGGAACTCCGCGAGGGGTCCGAGCACCCGGGCACGAGGGTCGTAGGCCTTGTAGACCCGGTGGCCGAACCCGGGGATCTTTCGCTTGGCGGCCGCCGCCTTGTCGAGCCACACCCCCACGTCGCCCGCCTCCCGCACCTCCTCCAGGGTGTGGATCACCTGTTCGTTCGCCCCCCCGTGGAGGGGCCCGTTGAGGGCTGCGATGCCCGAGCCCACGGAGAAGTAGAAGTCCGACAGGGTCGAGGCCACCACCATGGCCGCAAACGTGCTCGCGTTCATGCCGTGGTCTGCGTGGAGGATGAGGGCCACGTCCATCACCTTCTCCTCCACGGGGCTCGGCCGTCGGCCGGTCATCATGTAGAGGAAGTTGGCGGCGTGGCCGAGGTCCGGGTCCGGCTCGATGGGGAGCCGTCCCCGGTGGACCCGGGCGACGGCGGCAGCGACGGTGGAAAGCCCGGCGATGAGGTGGTAGCACGCGCCCAGTCCGGATCCCTCGTCCCCGTTCCCCGAGGGCCCGGGACCCAACCGCCGGCGCCGTTTGAACTCGTAAATGGCGTGCTTGTCCCCCCGCGGCACGGTCTCCATGGGGATCGAGTCCTCGTCGGCGCCGATCACGCTCATGGCCCGGGGGTGCCACTCCTTCTCGTCCATGTGGGTCAGCTCCTGGCGCATCATCATCACGCCCAGGCGCAGTGCCGCCATGGTGCTCATGCGCTCCACCGGGAACCCCAGCACCGCCCGCAGGGTGGAATGAAGGTGGCGGTACTCGGCCAGGGTCTTTCGAAATGCTGCGTACTCCGAGGCACTGGGGAGCCTGCCGTGGAGCAGGAGGTAGCTCACCTCCTCGAAGTTCGAGTGGGCGCACAGCTCGAAGACGTCGTAGCCCCGGTAGATCAGCCAGCCCTTGGCGCCGTTGACGTACCCCACCTTGCTCTCGCAGGCGATGGCGCCCTCCAGGCCGGGTCCCACCGTGCACTGGATGGGCCACTCGGCGGGCCTCACGAGCTCGGGCTCCGGCTCGGCGCTGGTCTCGCGGCGGGCCTTCCGGCCCGCTTCCAGGATCAGGGCCTCCACTTCCTTCACGCTTCGGGACACGGGGCAATCCTCCTTGCTGGAAGACTCGGTGGGTAGGGGAGCGAAACGGGCGTAACCGGCCGGCCGCTCTCTATCCGAAGGACAACGAGAAGCGAGTGTAGGAGCCTGCTCCCGCAGGCGACTTGCCGCACTGGCGGCAGGGGGAAGGGTCGGCCTTCGGCCGAAATCGCCAGCAGGAGCTGGCTCCTACAGAGGAACCGGACCGGCTCCGCGCTCGACCGGTTACGCCCGAGCGAAACGAGGGCGCCGGGCACGGCACTGCCGTGGTCTTCACCCAAGAGACTCGTTGCGAAGGGAAGAAGTACCCGGCGCAGGCGGGAGGCGTCAAGCCCCAGCCGCAGAGCGAGGCCCTGCCCTCACGCCCCCGGGACGGCCGCCTGCAAGAAAATCTCCACGAGCGGAGGGTCCAGGTGGTCTCCGGCCATCGACCGGAGGATTTCGGCGGCCTTGGGCCACGGGAAGCCCGGGCGGTAGGGGCGGTCGGAAGTGAGGGCGTCGAAGACGTCGGCCACGGCCACGATGCGCGCTTCCAGGGGAATCGCGTCCCCCGGGAGCCCGTCGGGGTAGCCCGTACCGTCCAGCTTCTCGTGATGGTGGCGGATCACGTTGGCCACGACAGGGGATACCCGAGCGTGACCCGCCACCTCGGCACCCCAGGCCGGGTGGTTGCGCACCACCGCGAACTCCTCGGGGGTGAGCGCGCCGTTTTTGTTGAGGATCCCCTCCGGCACCCCAATCTTGCCGCAGTCGTGGAGCCAGCTGCCATACCGGATTTGGCACTTGAGGTCATCGCCCAGCGCCAGGCCCTCGACAATGCGCAGGGCATAGAGCGCCACCCGGTCGCAGTGGCCCCG